>JAHWJM010000503.1 GCA_019348435.1 Actinomycetota bacterium | reverse complement strand
CCTCGTCGTTGCACCGGTCGACCAACTTGATCAGTGGCTCTCCCTGGTAGTTCACGCCGGGGATCAACGCAGCCCAGCGGAGGCAGCCCGCCGAGTAATCGCCACCGGGGTTCGAGTACATCTGGTACAGGATCGCGGTCGTCGCAGGTCCCGGCGCCTGCGTTTGGATGTGCAGGTTCACATTCGTCGCGTCGTGCGTGAACCAGACCTTCAGGACGTCGCTGACGCTGCCGGCATCGACGGGCGACGAGTGGTCGCCCTGGAAACCAGTGTTTCCGCGGTTGCCCTGGTCGTTCAGGAAGTTCGCGTCGTTCAGCGGGTCCTCGATGTTGACGACCTCGGGCACGACGGTCGGCTCGGCCTCCTGGGCGCCGGCCGGGATCGAAAGCGCCGCCGTCAAAACCATGGCGAGCGCGATGAGTAGCGCTTTCCGCATGTGTCCATCCCCCCTCGGGTGTCGGGTTGTGACATGACACTTTCGTGACAAAACGTGTCATTCCTGCGAGGCGCGCTACGAAAAAGAAGGCCCCTCTTGGGGGCCTTCTTTTCGAGCTCGCCCCCTGGGAAGGGGGGCGGATGTTTAGAGAGAAGGGTTAGGTGCGGACGGGGGCCGCGGCTCCGGCCGCCTGCGGGGACTCCCGGTCGTACATCTCCTCGATGACGTCGCCGTAGATCTCGTTGATCTGCTTGCGCTTGACCTTCATCGTCGGCGTGATCTCGTTCTCCTCCTGGAGGAAGTCCCGCTCGAGGACCCGGAACTTCTTGATGCCCTCGACCTTGGCCAGGTTCTGGTTGAGCTGGTTGATGGCGCCCTCGATCTCCTTGATCGTGCGGTCGTGGTTGGCGATCTCGGCGATGCCACCCTCGATCCCCTGCTCCTTGGCCCACGATGGCGCCTTCTCCTCGTCAAGCGTGACCAGCGCGGTCAAGAAGGGGCGGCGGTCGCCGATGACGACGACCTGCGAGATGAGCGGGTGGCTCGACTTCAGGCGGTTCTCCAGCTCCTGTGGAGCGATGTTCTTGCCGCCGGCGGTGATGATGAGGTCCTTCTTGCGGTCGGTGATCTTCAGGTAGTTGTGCTCGTCGAGCTCACCGACATCCCCGGAGTGGAGCCACCCGACGGAGTCGATCGTCTCGTTCGTCGCCTTCTCGTCCTTGTAGTAGCCCTTCATGACGTTGCCGCCGCGCACGAGGATCTCGCCGTCCTCCGCGAGCTTCACCTCGAGGCCGGGCAGCGGCGTCCCGACCGTGCCGATGAGGATCGCGTCGGGCGGGTTCCACGACGTCGGTCCGTTGTCCTCGGACTGACCGTAGCCCTCGGTGATCTTGATGCCGATCGAATGGAAGAACCAGATCAACTCCGGCGACAGCGGCGCCGCGGCCGACAGCGCCAACTGACACTCGTCGAGGCCGAACGCGGACCGGATCTTGTGCAGCACCAGCTTGTCGAGAACGCGGTGCTGCAGTTTCAGTCCAAGCGGGATCTTGGCATCGGCCATCGTGCCGCCGCGTTGCACCGCTTCTTGCTCGAGCTGCGTGACCTTCTTGCCGGCTTCGATGGCCTTGCGCGCGAGCTTCTTCTTCCGCTCCTCGGCCTTGTCCTTGGGTGGCTGTGATGCCATCTCCATGAACTTCGCGTGGAACTTCTCCCATACGCGCGGCACCGCGAAGAAATACGTCGGCTTACACGCCTGCAGGTCCTGCGGCAGCGTGTCGAGAGACTCCGCGAACCACGTCGTGGTCCCGTAGTAGATCTGCAGCAGGTGGCTGATCATGCGCTCGGCGATGTGCGACAGCGGTAGGTAGCTCAGGGCGCGGCCCTTGTAGGAACCGTCGGGGCGCTGCATCTCTTCGTTGCCGATCGGGATGTGCTGCTCCGAATGCGTCGCGGTCCACCAGATGTTCGCGTGCGTGAGCATCACGCCCTTGGGCGGACCCGTCGTACCGGAGGTGTAGACGAACGTCGCGAGATCGTCCGGCTTGACCTTCGCGCGCTGCTCCTCGACGCGCGCGTCCT
>JAHWJM010000502.1 GCA_019348435.1 Actinomycetota bacterium | reverse complement strand
CAGCCGCGCGAGCTCGTCGCGATCACCCGGCTCCGGCACGGGTCGCAGAGGGCGACGGCGCAGGGCGAACGCCGCGACGATCGCTGCACCGAGGACCACCGCTGCAACGACCACTTCCATCCGCCACTCCTCCTCCTGCCGTCCCGCCCGTGGAGCGTGCTCCCGGGCGCGCTGGCGCCGTCGATTCGAAAGTCAGACCGGGCGGGCGTCAGGCGACAGCCGGCAGCGTTTGACGCAGCTGGCCTCTCAACGGATGAATGTGGGGTTGAAGGTGGGTGCTGGCGGGCGGATCGCCGCCCTGGATGAGATGCCTCGTCGTCGAAGCTGCCTGAGGTTTCGGAACTGCTCGGATGCTGTGTGTGCAATCGCCCTTCGGACGCTCGGTCTGCGTCGCAGGATCATATGAGCGCGGCGATCAACCGGCAACCGGGGCGCCGTGTCAGCCGCCGTCCGCGCGCTCGAACGCGCGCAGCGCGTCGTATGCGAGCTCGAGCTCGTATCCCTTGCGCGCGAGCACCCCGAGCGCCCGCTCGCGCTCTCGTTCGCCGCTGAGCGCACCGCGGCGGAACCGCCGCCGCAGCAGCTCGAGCGCGGCCTCGAGCTCGTCCGCGCCGCCGTGCTCGGCGAGCGCCGCGGCGATGTGCTCACGATCGACGCCGAGCTCGATCAGCCTGCGCTCGATCCGCTGCGCTCCCCAGGCGTCGAGGTTGCGGCGGTCCTCGGCGAACGTGCGCGCGTAGCGGCCGTCGTCGAGATAGCCCATCCGGCTGACCTCGAGGATCGCCGCGTCGGCCTCGGGCTCGCCGACGTCCTTGGCGGCGAGATGGCGCCGAAGCTCCGCCTCCGTCCGGTCACGCCGGCTCAGGTGGCGCAACGCCAGCTCGAGTGCGCGCTCGTGACTGCCCACGTGCTGCTTGCCTGCGCAGCCTACGCGGCCTCGATCGCAGCGGGGATCGCCGGGAGCGCGGTGTCGTCGCGCTCGATCGGCGCGACGAGATCCTGGCCGATGCCGAGCGCCGCGTAGATCTTGGCCTCGATCTCCTTGGCGATCTCCTGGTGGGCGTCGAGGAAGCCCTTGGCGTTGTTGCGCCCCTGCCCGAGGCGCTCGCTGCCGTAGGAGAAGAACGACCCGGACTTGCTGACGACGTTGTGCTCGATGCCGAGATCCAGCAGGCAGCCCGACGTCGAGATGCCCTTGCCGAACTCGATGTCGAACTCGGCCTGGCGAAACGGCGCCGCGACCTTGTTCTTGACGACCTTCACGCGCACGCGGTTTCCGACCGCCTCGGTGCCGTCCTTGAGCGTCTCGATGCGGCGGATGTCCAGCCGCTGCGACGCGTAGAACTTCAGCGCACGGCCGCCGGGCTGCGTCTCGGGCGAGCCGAACATCACGCCGACCTTCTCGCGGATCTGGTTCGTGAAGAGGCACAGCGTCTGCGTGCGGTTGAGGTTGCCGGCGAGCTTGCGCATCGCCTGGCTCATCATCCGCGCCTGCAGGCCGACGGTCGTGTCGCCCATCTGGCCCTCGAGCTCGGAGCGCGGCGTCAGCGCGGCGACCGAGTCGATCGCGACGAGGTCGACGGCGCCGGAGCGCACGAGCATGTCGCAGATCTCCAGCGCCTGCTCGCCGTAGTCGGGCTGGGAGACGAGCAGCTCGTCGATGTCGACGCCGATCTCACGCGCGTAGAGCGGGTCCATCGCGTGCTCCGCATCGATGAACGCCGCGATCCCGCCGGCCTTCTGCGCCTCGGCGATGGCGTGCAACGCCAGACTGGTCTTGCCTGAAGACTCCGGCCCGTAGATCTCCACCACACGCCCCCGCGGCAACCCGCCGATCCCGAGCGCGAGGTCGAGGCTCAGCGCCCCGGTGGGGATGGACGCGACCTTGATCTTGGACTCTTCGCCCATGCGCATGATCGCGCCCTTGCCGAACTGCTTCTCGATCTGGCCCAGCGCCATGTCCAGGGCTTTGTCGCGCTCCACGGGCTCTCCTGTTCAACGTCGTGTTCTGGTGAGG
>JAHWJM010000501.1 GCA_019348435.1 Actinomycetota bacterium | reverse complement strand
CGGTGACGTGTTGCCCCTGTACGCGCCGTAACCACTGGGCATCGCGACGTGCTGCTCGGTCGTCCCCGCGACCCCCCACGTGTCCTCCTCCGGCTCGTCGTCGAGCGTGGGAACCTTCCAGCTGGCGAGCATCGGGTCGTGATCGCGCGAGGCGGCGATCGCGTCGGCAACCTCCTCGAGCGACTTCAGCGTGTGCCCGCTCACGAGCGCGTCGCAGTACGGCAGCGCCGCGACGAGCCCGCCGGCCTTCGGCGCGAAGTCCTGCGCGGCGACGCGCGGGTTGACCCACACGATCCGGTAGGCCAGGCGCGCCAGGCGCTGCATCTCACGGCCGACGAGCTCGGGGTCGCCACGTTCCCATCCGTCCGACAGGATCACGATGACCGAGCCGCGCGCCAGGCCGCGGCGGCCGTAGCGATCGTTGAACTCCTTGAGCGCGTCGCCGATGCGCGTGCCGCTGGACCAGTCGGGCGCCGCCTCCGTCGCGCGGCGGATCGCCCGCTGCGGGTTGCGGCCGGCAAGCTGCTTCGTGAGGCGCGTCAGCCGCGTGGCGAAGACGAACGCCTCGGCGTAGGGCCCGGTCGCGCGGGCGGCATGCAGGAACTGCAGGTACGCGCGCGCGTAAGGCTCCATCGAGCCCGAGATGTCGCACAGCAGCACCAGCCGGCGCGGGTGCGCCCGGCGGCGCTTGCGCGAGAGCACGATCGGGTCGCCGCCGGTGTGCAGGCTCCTGCGCAGCGTGCGGCGCATGTCGATGTGCTCGCCGCGGCGCCCGCGCTTCTTGCGGCGCGCCACCCGCTCCGGCGTGGCGAGCTGCAGGCGCACCATGAGCTTGTAGAGCAGGGCGAGCTCCTCGGCGCTGAGCGCCTGGAAGTTCTTGTGGCTGAGCGCCTCCTCCTCGCTGGCCTCCTGCAGCGGGACGAGCTTCTCCTCCTCGGTGTCCTCTTCGTCCTCGCTGTCACCCTCGCCGGCGTTCATCTGCATGGCGTCCTGGCCGCCCTCGCGCTCCATGATGTTCTGCTCGTCCATGTCCTCCGGCGTCTCGCTGTCGACCTGCTCGACCGCCTCGTCCTCGAGCTCGACGTCGAAATCGTCGGGGTTGATCGACTTCTTGCGGCCGCCGAAGACCTGGCCGAACACCTTGTCGAACGCGGGCACCTGCTGAAAGCCGGTGACGAAGATCGCCCGTGTCGTGCAGTACAGGCGCCGCCGGGAGACCGGCTTGGTGAGCTTCAGGGCGCGCGTGTACTGCTCGGCCTGCGACGGCGTCACCGGCACGCCCGCCTCGTGCAGCCGCTGGCTGAACGCGCCCGCGAGCCCCGGCAGGTCGACCTCGAAGTCGACGACCGCGAAGTCGGGAACCGCGCCGTTGTCCTTCTCGGCCATCGCTCCTACCGCTTCTCGACGAGTTGATCGAGGCCGGCCGTGCGAATGACCTCCTGGTCCTCGCTGTACTTCAGCACCGAGCCGAGCGTCCGGTCGGCGGTCGCGACGTCGAGATGCTCCACCCCGAGCAGGTCGAGGGCGGCGACCCAGTCGATCGCCTCGGCGATCCCCGGCGGCTTCTGGATGTCGGACTCCCGCATCCGCGAGACGGCGTCGGCGACCTGGACGGCGAGCGTCGCCGACGCGCCCTTCACGCGGCGGCGGACGATGTCGACCTCGCGCTTGGGATCGGGGTAGTCGATCCACTGGTACAGGCAGCGGCGCTTGACCGCGTCGTGCAGGTCGCGCGTGCGGTTGGAGGTCATGACGACGATCGGCGGGTGCGTCGCGGTGATCGTGCCGATCTCGGGGATCGTGACCGTGGCCTCGGCGAGCAGCTCGAGCGCCTCGGTGTCGATGGCGATGCCCCCTGTGGCCAGGGGCTCCAGGTACGCCACCCGGGTGGCGTCAGGACCGAGGTCAGTGAGCTGGACCTTGTCCTGGCGCTCGAAGAAGGTGCAGGCCTGGGCGAGATGGCGGGGCGTGTTGTGCAGCCCGGCGATGGCCATGCTCACCGGGAGGCCTCGGCGGCGCTCGAGCTGCTGCACGGT
>JAHWJM010000500.1 GCA_019348435.1 Actinomycetota bacterium | reverse complement strand
CCCGCGATGCGCATCGACGGCTCAGGAGCACTCGTCGTCGGCGGCGCCTCGGGCCTGGGCGAGGCCGCGGCGCGTGCCCTGCACCGCGGCGGCGCCCACGTCGTCGTCGCCGATCTCGACGCGGACCGCGGCGAGGCGCTCGTCGCCGAGCTGGGTGAGCGCGCGCGCTTTGCAGCCGCGGATGTCACGCAACCCGATCAGCTCGAGCAGGCGGTGGGGCTCGCGGCGCAGGCACGCGGCGGCCTGCGCATCTCGATCCACTGCGCCGGCGTCGGCCACGCGGAGCGGCTCGCGCGCCCGCGCGGCGCGCACCGCGCCGACAGCTTCGAGCGCGTCGTCGCGGTCAACCTCGTCGGGACGTTCCACGCGCTGCGCCTGACGAGCCTGGCCATGCTGGCCAATGCACCGTCGGGAGCGAGCGGCGAGCGCGGGGTGATCGTCAACACCGCCTCGATCGCGGCGTACGACGGCCAGATCGGGCAGGTCGCCTACGCCGCCTCGAAGGGGGGCGTGGTCGCGCTGACGCTCCCGGCGGCCCGCGACCTCGCCGGTAGCGCAGTCCGCGTGTGCGCGATCGCGCCCGGGCTGTTCGACACGCCGCTGCTCGCCGGCCTGCCCGCCGAGGCGCGCACCCAGCTCGCGGCGTCGATGCCGTTTCCGCCGCGCCTCGGCCAGCCCGCCGAGTTCGCCGCGCTCGCCTGCCACATCGTCGAGAACGAGATGCTCAACGGTGAGGTGATCCGGCTCGACGGCGCGCTGCGGATGGCGCCGCGCTGAGGGACACGGACCCAACCGCCCCCGCAAGCGCGAGAGCAGCAGTAGCGGCAGGCATGGCAGACGGTTGCTTCTTCTGGCGTTGCACGCCGCCCGCTGCAAGAGTTGGCTTGATGCACGGGTCCGATCCCGCACCGCTCGCAGCAGTCGCCGACTGATGCCGTGGGTCGAGACGTTCGTGCTCTTTGCGGTCTTGCACCTGGTGGGCGACTATCTGCTGCAGACGGACTGGCAGGCCACGCGCAAGCGCGGGGGGCTCAGCGGCGATGCGATCGCGCGCCGCGCGCTGCTATGCCACGGCGCGACGTACACGCTCGCGTTCGTTCCGGCGCTCCTTTTGGTCGCCGACCTCGGACGGGAGGCGTTGTGGATCGGCGCGCTCGTCGCCGTGCCCCACGTCGTCCAGGACGACGGCCGCGTCGTCGAGTGGTGGATGACACGCGTCAAGGGAGCCCCGATACCTACGCAGGCGACGGTGGCCGCTGCGGTCGACCAGACGCTGCACGTGGTCGCGCTGCTCGCGCTGGCGCTCATCGTCCGTCAGTGGGTACCGACCTGATCTCGCAGCATCCGCGATGCGGTTTCGGCACGTGGCCGTCTCACGCGGAGGGCTGCCGATGCGACGCGGAGGTTCCGAGCCGCTCGACGACGACTGCGTCTGCCGCACGCCCGCTTGATGGGTAGCCGGTGATCGTCGATACGAAGTCGCGTCCGTCGAGCGTGTAGAGCCGCAGCGATGTCCGCGCCTGCACCGTTGTCGTCCGCGCACATCAACGCCAGCACCGCCGGCTCGTGCGGAAGTACGCCGCAGAGCGTGAGCGGCACGCCCCAAAGCGCGACACCGACACCCTCGAGCGCCGCGAGGCGCCGGCCGCTGACGAACATCGACGCGGCGAGTGATCCGATGAGCGCCCGCCCCACGGCCGCCGTGAGCACTCCGACCCCCAGGGCTCCCATATCCAACAGCTCGAGCGCGATCACGACGACGAACACGTTCAGAAAGCCGCGCGTCAGGGTCTGCGCGAGCCCAAGCCCGATCAACACCGCGACATCGCGCTGGCGCGCGAGCGCGCGAAAGCCGTCGAGCGTCTCGTGCCCGATCCGCCGCAGCAGCGGCGCGGTGCTGCGCGGCGGCGCCTCGTAGGAGAGGCGCAGCAGCAGCAGCGCGGACACCACCGCCAGCGCCGCTGTTGTCGCGAACACCGCGGCCGGGCTGCTGACGCCGAGCAAGAGCACAGCCAGCAGCGGGCCGAGCAGCATGCTGAGCGAGTCGAGCACC
>JAHWJM010000004.1 GCA_019348435.1 Actinomycetota bacterium | reverse complement strand
GGAGCACTACGTCAAGCGCCTGCGCGCGCTCGAGCAGATCGCCGCGCGCCACGAGGGCGTCGAGAAGTCCTATGCGATGCAGGCGGGCCGCGAGATCCGCGTCATCGTCACGCCGACATCGGTCGACGACGACGCCGCGATGCTGCTCTCGCGCGAGATCGCCCGCGAGATCGAGCGCGAGCTCGAGTATCCAGGGCAGATCAAGGTCACCGTCATCCGCGAGTCGCGCTCGGTGGAGTTCGCGAAGTAGAAGCCCGCGCCGTCAGTGGTCCCCGCCGCTGCGCAGGCGCGCGAGGATCGCGCCGATGCGGCGCTGTGCATCGGCGCGGCCGGTGATGGCGTAGGGGAGTCGCCCGCGCGTCGCGGCCCACGGCGCGAGCACGTCGAACTCCAGCTCGGCGATCAGCTCGAGGCTGTGGATGTAGGCCTCGCGATCGCTCGAGGAGAGCACGGCGGCGACCCACTCCCCGTCCTGGAGGTAGATCGTGTCGCCGGTGAACAGGACGCGCTGCTGGCCGCTGTCCCACCGGTAGGCCGTGGCGCCCGGCGTGTGCCCCGGCGCCGGGATCACCTCGAAGTCCTCGTCGAGCATGTGGCGCCTGGAGAAGGTGCCGCGGATGCGGTAGCGCCCGCCGACCGCCTGGCGCTCGGCCTCGTGGACGAATACCGGAGCGTCCACCCGCTCGGATGCGAACAGCGCCTCGTGGCTGTGATTGAGGTAGTGGCGTGTGATTGCGCCTGCCTCTCTCACCGCGGGCGCATCGGCACGCACCTTCGTGGTGCTGTAGAGCAGCAGGTTGCCGCGCGCGCGGCGTAGGAGAAAGGCGCGGATGTCGTGCGACGGGGCGAACGGCAGCGGCTCGGCGCCCAGCGCGTAGAGGCCCGGCACTTCGGTGAGCTCGTCTCGGCCGGTCTGCTGCTTGGTCGCCATGATCGCTCCTTGTGCGCGGGTCGGAAGATGAACCGGAAGCTACAAGTTCAAGTCGACTTGAAGTCAAGGCGAGCGGAGCGCACGCCGGCCGTTGGCTCAGCGCGCGGTCATCGCGTCGAGCGCGACGTCGGGCAGCTCGCGCTCGAGCTGCTGCAGGCCGTACTCATGGCGGAAGGCCACGAGCAGCGTTCCGTCGGCGCGCTCGAGGATCTCGCCCCAGCGCGATCCACGAACCGCGCGCGCGTCCTCTGCCGTGACGCGGCGTGCCACTGACCAGTCGCGCGGGTCGAGGCTGACCTTCACGCCGAACTCGCTCGACAGGCGCTCGAGCGCGACCTCGAACTGCAGCGGGCCGACGGCGGCGAGGATCGGAGACGGCTCGTCGCCGCGGCGCAGCACGTGGACCACCCCCTCCTGGTCGAGCTGCTCAAGACCACGGTGAAACTGCTTGCGCCGCCCGGGATCGCGGTTGTGGATCGTCACGAAGTGCTCGGGCGCGAGCGTCGGGATCGCGCCGAAGCGCACCGGGTCGTCGAGGTACAGCGTGTCGCCGACGAGCACGTCGGTCGCGTTGACGATGCCGATGACGTCGCCCGGGTAGGCGTCGTCGACGACCGTGCGGTCCTGGCCGAAGAGCTCGTGCGCGTAGGTGAGCGCGATGGGCTTGCCGGTGCGGGCGTTGATCGCCTTCATGCCGCGCTCGAACCGGCCCGAGCAGATCCGCATGAAGGCGATGCGGTCGCGGTGGCGCGGGTCCATGTTCGCCTGCACCTTGAAGACGAGCGCCGAGAACGGCGCCTCGAGCGCGCGCACCGCGCCGTCGGCGTCGGCGCGCCCGGGCGGCGGAGGGGCGACGTCGATGAGCGTGTCGAGCAGGTGGCGCACGCCGAAGTTCGACAGCGCCGATCCGAACAGGACGGGGGAGAGCTCGCCGGTGGCGAAGCGCGCCGGATCCCATGCGGCGCCGGCGGCCTCGAGCAGCTCGAGCTCCTCGACGGCCGTCGTCCAGGCCTCGCCCTCCTCGTCGCGGGCGCGCTCGGCGCTGAGCGCCTGCTCGGGCGCCATCGTCGCGCCGCGGGCGGTGCGGGTGAAGCGCACGAAGGCTCCACCCGCGCGGTCGAGCACGCCGCGAAAATCGCCGGGGATCCCGACCGGCCACGTGAGCGGCACCGCCGCCAGCTCGAGCGTCGCCTCGACGTGGTCGATGAGCTCCAGCGGATCCATCCCCGGGCGGTCGTACTTGTTGACGAACGTGATGAGCGGGATCCCGCGGGCGCGTGCCACCTGAAAGAGCTTGAGCGTCTGCTCCTCGACGCCACGGGCGGCGTCGAGCAGGATCACGGCGCAGTCGGCGGCCGCGAGCACGCGCAGCGTGTCTTCGGAGAAGTCGCGATGGCCGGGCGTGTCGAGCAGGTTGAAGACGACGTCGCGGTGCTCGAAGCGCAGCGCGGTGGAGCTGATCGAGATGCCGCGGCGCTGCTCGAGCTCCATCCAGTCAGAGCGCACCTCACGGCGGCCGCTGCGGGCCTTGACGGAGCCGGCCTCGGTGACCGCGCCGCCGTAGAGCAGCAGCTTCTCGGTCAGCGTCGTCTTGCCGGCGTCGGGGTGCGAGATGATCGCGAACGTCCGCCGCCGGGATGCCTCGGAGACGATGCGGTCGGCGCCGGCCGCCAGGCCGGGCCCGGAGCTTGCGACGGCGGCCTGCACGACCGATCAGGCTAGCGAGCGGCCCCGGATACCCTGTGACGGCGGATGAAGCGCTACCACGTCACGACGTTCGGCTGCCAGATGAACGAGCACGACTCCGAGCGGATGAAGGGCATGCTCGATTCGCTCGGCTACGCCGAGGCGGCGGCCGCCGAGGAGGCCGACGTCATCCTCTTCAACACCTGCTCGATCCGCGAGAAGGCCGACAGCCGCTTCCTTGCGCACCTCGGCCACGCCAAGCGCCTGAAGCTGGCGGACCCGACGCGGGTCGTCGGCGTCGGCGGGTGCTGGGCGCAGTCGGTCAAGGACGAGGTGTTCGAGCGCTTCCCGTTCGTCGACGTCGCGTTCGGCCCAGGACAGGTCCACAAGCTCGCCGAGTTTCTGACCTCCGACTCGCTCACGGCGCAGGGCTTCTTCGAGTTCGAGGGCTTCACCGGGCATCTGCCGGGCAAACGCGCCCGTGAGTTTCAGGCGTGGGTGCAGATCTCGGTCGGCTGCAACATGGCCTGCTCGTATTGCATCGTGCCGTCCACCCGCGGGCGCGAGGTCTCGCGACCCGCCGACGAGCTCGTCGAGGAGGTTCGCGCGCTTGCCGCCGACGGCGTGCGCGAGGTCACGCTGCTGGGGCAGAACGTCAACTCCTACGGCCGGGACCTGCGGCCGACGCGCACGTCGTTCGCCGAGTTGCTGGAGCGCCTCGATGCGATCGACGCCATCAAGCGCATCCGCTACACGAGCCCGCACCCGAAGGACATGCGTGAGGACGTCATCCTGGCCCACGCGCAGCTCCCCTCCGTCTGCGAGCACATCCACCTGCCGCTGCAGTCCGGCTCGTCGCGAATCCTCAAGGCGATGCGCCGCACGTACACGCGCGAGCGCTACCTCGACCGCGTCGCGCTGATCCGCGAGCACGTGCCCGACGTGGCGATCACAACCGACATCATCGTCGGCTTCCCGGGCGAGACCGAGGCGGACTTCGCGCAGACGTTGGAGGTTTGCGAGGACGTCGGCTACGACAGTGCGTTCACGTTCGTCTTCTCACCGCGGCGCGGGACGGAGGCCGGTGCGCTCGCCGACGGGCTCGTGGCGCACGAGGAGAAGGTCGAGCGGATGCAGCGGCTGGTCGAGGTCGTCCAGCGGCGCGCCGCCGAGCGCGCGCAGCGCTTCGTTGGGCGCTCGCTCGACGTGCTCGTGGAAGGCACGTCTCGGACGGATGCGTCCCGGCTGCGCGGGCGCTCGCGCCACAACAAGGCCGTGAACTTCAGCGGCTTGGCGGCGCCCGGCGAGATCGTGCCGGTGCAGATCACGGGCGCGACGAGCCAGACGCTGAGCGGCGAGCTGTCGCTGCTGGCCGCCGCGTCACGCGGCCGCTGAGCCCGGATCCGCGCGGACGGTCACCCACGAGTCGCGCGTGATCTTCAGGATCACGAGCGTGATCCCGAGGCCGATCAGCGGGTCGGCGATCTGGGCTCCGAGCGCGACGGCCAGCGCGCTGGCGATGACGGCGAGGCTGACGTACGCGTCCGCGCGGGCGTGGGCGCCGTCGGCGGCGAGCGCCGGGCTGTTGAGGCGACGGCCGGCGCGCGTGCGGATGATCGCCGCCCACCAGTTACCGGCGAAGCCGACCGCGCCTGCGAGCGCAAGCGCGGTCAGGTACCGGGGCTCGTGCGGGTTCAGCAGCCGGTCGATCGCCTCGTAGCCGGCGACGCAGGCGCTCGCGAAGATCGCCAGCACAACGGCGAGGCCGGCCCAACGCTCGGCGCGGGCGCTGCGCAGCGCGAAGGCGATCGCCAGCGGGAACGCCGTGGCGGCGTCGCCGAAGTTGTGGATGAGGTCGGCGAGCAGTGCGACGCTGCCAGACGCCACGAACACGAGCAGCTGCAGGACGGCCGTCGCGCCGAGCACGAGCAGCGCGAGCCCAACGGCGCGCAAGCCCTCGCGGGAGCGCTTGATCGACTCGTGCACGAGGCCGTGGCTGTGGCCGCGGTGGCTGTGGCTGTGGCCGTGATCGTGCGCGTGGGAGTGGTCGTGATCGTGCGCGTGGCGCTCGTCGTGACGGTGCGCGTCGGCATCGTCATGCGTGAGCAGGTCATCGGCCACGATCAGCCCCGTTCCCGCTCGAGGCGCTCCAGGCGCGTGGTGAGGCGCCGTACCTCCGCGACGAAGGTCGCTCTCCGCGGGGCGGTGCACGATCTCGAGCTTGATCTGGTCGGGGAAGACCAGACTGGAGTCGAGCGAGCTCACGACGAGGCCGAGGTGGTCGATCGGGGCCACGCGCTCCGGATGCTAACCCTGGCGGAGCATGCCGTCCTGGCGCTGTGCGAACATGCGTTCGTGCGCTGGGACAACCTGACGACGGACCAGGACGAGGGCAAGCGCCTGCCCGGCTACCGTGATCCGGCGACGGTGCGCCGCTTCGACGCGCCGGAGGCGCTGGACATCCGCTTCTACGAGATCCACGCGAAGTCCGCGATCAACCGCGTGGCTAACGCGTCGCAGATGCCGTTTCGCTGGACGATCAACCCGTATCGGGGCTGCACGCATGCGTGCACGTATTGCGCATGGGGAGAAACCCCGATCCTCATGGCGGACGGCCGGCAGAAGCCACTGCGGAAGTTGCGCGTGGGCGACGAGATCTACGGGACGGAGTGCCGGGGCACCTGCCGGCGCTACGTTCGGACGCGGGTTCTCGACCACTGGAGCAGCGTCAAGCCGGCGTACCGCGTCGTGCTAGAGGACGGCACCGAGCTCATAACGAGCGGCGACCACCGGTTTCTGACGGGGCGCGGCTGGAAGCACGTCACCGGCGCAGAGCAGGGGCACGACCGGCGACCTCATCTGACGATCGGGAGCTGCTTGCTTGGGACCGGCGGGTTCGCGGGCGGCCCGAAGCACGACGATGATTACGATCGCGGATATCTCTCCGCGATCGTGCGTGCCGGCGGCGGCCTCGCGACGTCGTTCCCTTTTCACGGCGGCTCGGATCGCACGCGGCCCGCGCGCGCGATCCGCGCGCAGTCAGGCTCGCAATGCGATCGTGTGCGGGAGCTGATTCGGTGGCCGCTCGAGCCGAGCGACGAGTGGCGCCGAGGGTTCTTGGCCGGCATCTTCGACGCCGAAGGCTCGGGCAACGGCGTCCTGCGCATCAGAGACGGCGATGCCGCGATCCTGCGCTGGATCGTCGCCTGCACGGACAGCTTCGGCTTTCGGACAATCCTCGAGAAGTCGGCGCAGGGCTGCCGCACGGTGCGGATAACCGGCGGCCTGCGCGAGCGCCTGCGCTTCTTTCATCTCGTCGACCCCGCCATCCGCCGCAAGCTCGCCATCGACGGCATGGCGCTGACGTCCGACGCCCGCACCGAGGTGACGTCGATCGAGTCGCTCGGCACCGTGATGCGCCTGTACGACATCACGACCGGCACCGGCGACTTCATCGCCAACGGCATCGTCAGTCACAACTGCTTCGCTCGCCCGACCCACACGTACCTCGACTTCAACGCGGGCCGCGACTTCGAGCGCGAGATCGTCGTGAAGGTCAACGCGCCCGAACTGGTGCGGGCCGAGCTGGCGAAGCCTTCGTGGAAGCGCGAGCACGTGGCGATGGGGACGAACACCGACCCATATCAATGGGTCGAGTCGCGCTACAAGCTCATGCCGGGGATCTGGGAGGCGTTGCGCGACGCACGCAACCCGTGCTCGATCCTGACGAAGTCGCCGCTGCTGCTGCGCGACGTCGAGCTCATGAAGCAGATCGCGGAGATGACCGACATCCACGCGAACCTCTCGATCCCGACGCTCGACGCGAAGGCTTGGCGGGCGACGGAGCCGCACACGCCGCATCCGAAGGCACGGCTGGAGGCGGTGGCGGAGCTCAACCGGGTCGGGATCCCGTGCGGCGTGCTGATCGCGCCGCTGATGCCCGGCATCAACGACGCGCCCGAGCAGGTCGAGCCGCTGCTCGGGGCCGCCGCCGCGGCGGGCGCGACCGGGATCGGCGGAATCGCGCTGCATCTGCGCGGCGACGTCAAGGCGCTGTTCTTCGACTGGCTGCGCTCGTACCGGCCCGACCTCGTCGGGCTCTACGAGGAGCTCTACGCAGGCGGCGCCTACGCGCCCCTGCGCGAGCGCCGGCGTCTCGCCGAGCTCGTGCGCCGCGAGCCGGAGCAGACGTGGCCGAGCCGCTTTCGCGGCGCCGCCAAGCAGCCGCGGTTGCAGCCGCAGCCCGAGACCGCGCCCCCCGCGCGTGCGGCTCAGCAGGAGTCGCTCTTCTGAGGCGCGTCGCGATGGCTCGCTCCTGGTGTTGCCGGCGCCGCGTCAGCGGCGCAGGCGGATGGCGTTGTGGTCGTTTGCGACGATCTCGTCGGCGCGCGCGATCAGGTCCTCGATGTCGTCGTGCTCGGCGTGGATGTACCTGCCAGTCAGTCGGTCCGCGCGACCCGACGCCAGTACGCGTACGAGTTGGGGCGCCAGGGAAGGCGGCGTCCACGGAGCGTCGTCTCCGAGCCTCTCCGTGAGCGCGGTGCGGACGAGGCCGGGGCTGATCGTGAAGACCGCGATCCCGTGCTGGCGGAGTTGGCCGGCGAGGATCTCGCCGAAGCGATGCAGCGCGGCCTTGCTGGGGCCGTAGGCGCTGTCGCCGATCCTGCCAGGCGTGACCGGCAGGTGCGCGCTGCCGCTGCCGACGTTGACGATCCGCCCGCCGCCGCGGCCGACCATCCCGCGCAGCACGGTGCGGCAGCACAGGTACGCGCCGAGCAGGTTGATCTCGAAGACCCGCCACCAGGCGCCGGTGTCGTCGTCCTCCCAGATCGCGCGCTCCGACGGACCCATGACGCCGGCGTTGTTGACGAGCAGGTCGATCGCACCGAGCTCGCGCTCGGTCTCGTCGACCATGCGCCGCACGGACGCCTCGTCGGAGACGTCGACGGCGAGCGCGAGGCCGCCGATCTCGCGGGCGACCGCCTCGACCTGCTCCTGCGTGCGCGCCGCGGCGGCGACGCGCATCCCCGCAGCGGTGAGCTCGCGCGCGATGTTCGCGCCGATGCCGCGCCCGCCGCCGGTGACGAGCGCGACTTGCCCTTGAAGCTCATCTGCCACGGCCGCGGAGGATAGAGGCCGCACGCCGCACCGGATGCGCTAGCGCTTGGACATGTGCGCGTCTTCGTGCGCCTTGGCGATCTCGTCGCCGCCTGACCGCCGGCTGACCGCAGCCGCGATGTCGGGCGCGAATGGCCCAAGCATCGCGCCGAGGCGCAACCCGACAGGCGCGACGTCAAGCTCCGCCTTGTTGCGCTCGATCGCCTTCAGCGTCGCCTGCGCGACGTGGCGCGGCGACTTCGTCCCGACGCCGAAGGGCAGCTTCACGCCGGTCACATGGAACATGCCCGCGTCGCGGATGAAGCCGGGAAACAGCGCCGAGACCCCTACGCCGGTGCCGTGCAGCTCGGCGCGCATCGCGCCCGCGAAGCCGCGCAGCCCGAACTTCGTGGCGTTGTAGAGCGACGATCCCGCCGTCGGCGTCTTGCCTGACAGCGACGACATGAACACGACGTGACCCTCGCGGCGCGAGACCATGTGCGGCACGAGCGTGCGCGTGAGGATGATCGCGGCGCGCAGGTTGACGTCCAGCGCGCGGTCGATCTGCTCCTCGGTCCAGGTGTCGATCAGCCCCGAGCCCGAGAGCCCCGCGTTGGAGACGAGGATGTCGACATCGGTATGGGCTGCGGCGAGCTCGCGCACCGCGTCGCGGTCGGCGAGGTCAGCCGGTGCGATATCGCCGGAGATCTCGCGGGCGAGGTCGGCGAGGACCTCGCCGCGGCGACCGGACAGGATCACGTGGGCGCCTGCGCCCGCCAGCGAGCGGGCGATCGCGTGGCCGAGGCCGCCCGTCGCGCCGGTCAGCAGCACTCGTTTGCCGGAGACGTTCATGGCGCGAAGAGTGTCACGCCGCGCGTCGCGCTGCGTGCCTGCGCCAAACAGCGCGGGCACCGCGCACGCTGGTCCGGGCGATGACGCTGATCAAGCCGTCAGACAGCAGCGCGCTACGCGTGCCACACCGCCGCGTAACGTGAGCCGGTGTCGCTGCGCGTATTGGGCGGAGGCGCTCATCGCTTGGTCGCGTAGCCGACGTAGCTGACGTCGGTCGACTCGACCAGCAGCGTCCGCGGCGTGTCGAGGTCGAAGGCCACTCCCTTGGTCTCGACGAGCTGCAGGCCGTGCGTGCTCATGCGCTGGGCCAGGTCGGCGGGGGCGAGGAACTTGTGGAAGTCGTGGTTGCCCTTGGGGATGAAGCCGAGCTGGTACTCGCCGGCCCAAATGAGCTCTTCGAAGGCCTTGAGCGTCTGGTTGTGTGTCAGGAAGCCGAGGATGCCGCCGGGCTCGAGCGCCCGCGCGCACATCGCGAGGGCCGCGTCGACGTCGTCGACGTGCTCCAGGACGTCGACGGCCATCACGGCGTCGAACTGCTGGGAGGGCTCGTATGTCTCGGCGAATGCCACGCTGTAATCGATGTCGAGGCCACCCTTGCGCGCGTGCTCCACGGCCGCCTGGATCGATCCGGGGGAGGCGTCGATCGCGACAACGCTCGCGCCGCCGCGTGCCAGAGACTCGGTGAAGATGCCGCCTCCGCAGCCGACGTCCAGGATCCGCTTGCCGGTGAAGCCGCCCAGGACGTCGTCGAAGTAGGGGACGCGCACCTGATTGAGGAGGTGCAGCCCGCCGAGCGGCCCGGTGTGGTTCCACCAGATCGCAGGCGACTCGAGCTCGACGAGGTGGTCGTACTTCGCAGGATCGGCGAGGTTGCGCACGTCGTAGCTGACATCGGTGGTGCTCATGGAGGCTCCTGTGATTGGGTTGCGAGCGGACGCTTGGTGCTGTCGATTGCCCCGCGACGTATGCTCCGCGCGGGCGAGTCGCGTGACAACGGGGGGCCCCCCAAAGGAAATGCCTGATCTTTCGTCGTCGCGGTCGGGGGCTGCCCTGCTGGAGCGGGAGGCCGAGCTCGCCCTGGTCGACGAGGCGCTGCAGCGTGCGTCTGCCGGTGCGGGCAGTGCCGTGGTGATCGAGGGTCCTGCCGGCATCGGGAAGACGCGGCTGCTGCTGTCGGCGCGCGAGCGGGCGCAGGCGCTGGATCTGCGCACGCTGCGAGCGCGCGGCGGCGAGTTGGAGCACGAGTTCTCCCACGGCGTCGTGCGTCAGCTCTTCGAGAACGAGCTCGCGCAGGTCGGAGAGGCCTCTCGCGCCGATCTGTTCTCCGGTCCCGCGGCGCTCGCGGCCGAGGTCTTCGATGTCGTGACGACCGCTCCGAGTGATCAGAGCGGCGAGATCTTCGCCACGCTGCACGGGCTGTTCTGGCTGACGGTCAACCTCGCCGAGCGGGGACCGCTGCTGCTGTCCGTCGACGACCTGCACTGGAGCGATGTCCCGTCCCTGCGCTTCGTGGCCTATCTCCTGCGCCGGATCGATGGCCTTCCGCTTGTGCTGATCGCCACCGTGCGCGGCGACGACGCATCGCCCGGACGAGCGATCCTGCATGAGATCACGGCGGACGCGGCGACCGCCGTGCTGCGCCCGCAGCCGTTGAGCGTCGACGCCGTCGGCACGCTCGTGCGCGAGCGTCTGGGCGCGGTAGCGGATCCGTCGTTCAGCGCGGCGTTGCACGGATGGACGGCGGGAAGCCCGCTGCTCGTCAACGAGCTGCTCGGTGCCGCTGCAACACAGCAGATGAAGCCGACTGCGCAGGCGGGCGAGCAGGTGCGCCAACTCGCTCCGGAAGGCATCTCGCGCTTCGTGTTACGCCGCCTGGATGCACTCGGTGAACCAGTGGTCAGCCTCGCGCAGCGCGCTGCCGTCCTCGGCGAAGGGGCGCAGCTCGACCAGGTGGCCCAGCTTGCCGGCTTGACGTACGAGGATGCCGCCCGCGCGGCGCAGGCGCTGCGTCGCGCGGACGTGCTCGCCCTTGGTGATCGCGTGAGCTTCACGCACCCGATCGCACGGCGCACGATCTACGACAGCATCGACGCGCACCAGCGCGAACAGGCGCACGCGCACGCCGCTCGGATACTCGCGGCGTCGGGCGCGGCATCGGCGCACGTCGCCACGCACCTGCTCGCGGTCCGGCCACGCGGTGACCCGGCCGTGATGGTGCCGCTGCTGGCCGCGGCCAGTCAGGCGTCGTCTCAGGGTGCTCCCGACGCCGCAGCGACATACCTGGCGCGGGCGCTGGCCGAGCCGCCTCCGCGAGAGTTGCGCACGCAGGTGCTGCTGGAGCTTGGAGTCGCTCAGGCGCGCGCCCACCCGGAGCAGGCCATCGCTCATCTCAGCGAGGCGCTCGAACTGATGGACGACGAGCATGCCCTCGCCGACGCGGCGCTGGAACTCACCAACGCACTGCAGTTTCTGGGTCGGCCGGCGGCGTGGCAGGAGATCCTCGAACGCGTCAGCGAGCGGCTCACGGACGATGCGGCGATTCGTCGCGTTGAAGCGGAGTTGATCTGGCTGGCCAGCTATCGCGCCGAGCAGTATCCCGTGGCGGCGGCGCGCCTGGCGCGGGTCAAACCGCAGGACTGCGGTGAGGATATCGCCGGCCGTCAGCTGCTGGCGCTGCTGGCGTCTCAGGCGGCGCGCGCCGGCAAGCATCCAGACCAGGCTCTGGGGATGGCCCGTGAAGCGCTGCGGGAGGGCGCGCTCGTGCACGAGCGCCTGGCACCGATCTTCAGCGTCCCGATGACGGTGCTCGTCCACCTTGACCACTTCGACGAAGCCCTCGCGCTCTGCGACGCCGCGCTCCAGAGGTCACGGCGCAGCGGCGCGATCTATCTCTTCGCGATGGCCTCCGGCCTGCGTTCGGACCTGTTTCTGCGCCGCGGCGCGCTCGCTGACGCTGAAGCCGACGCACAAGCCGCCGTCGACGCCATCTCCTCGATCCACTCGTTTCACGGCTCGCGCAAGATGCTGGGCGAGATCCGCATCGAACGGGGCGACCTCAGCGGCGCCGCGGTCCATCTCGACAACCCGGAGATCGGAGCAGGCGCGCCCGGATCCTGGGAGGCGGCGCTGCTGATCACCAGCCGCGGACGCCTGCGCCTCCTTCAGGGGCGCCTGCGCGAAGCCGTCGATGACGCTCGCACCGCCGGTGCGTGGTTCAGGGCGATGGGTACGACAAACCCGGCCTACGCGCCGTGGCGCTCGTACGCGGCGCTTGCGCTGCGCCAACTCGATGAACGCGATGAAGCGCGCAGGCTCGCCGGCGAGCAGCTCCGGCTCGCGCGCGAGTGGGGCGCCCGCGAGCCCTCGGCCATGCCCTCACGACCGCCGGCGTGGTCGAGGGCGGCGAAGCAGGGCTCGCGCTACTGCGCGAAGCGGTCGATGTGCTGGAAGGCTCACCGGCGATGCTGCAATCCGCACGTGCGCTCACCGACCTGGGCTCGGCACTGCGCCGCTCCAATCAACGAGCCGAAGCGCGTTCGTTCCTGACGACGGCACTGCAACTGGCCGACGCCTGTGGTGCGACAGCCCTGGCCCGACGGGCGCGCGAGGAACTGATCGCCACGGGTGCGCGGCCGCGCAGAGCCATGCGCAGCGGCGTCGATTCGCTGACGCCGACCGAGCACCGCGTCTCGCAACTGGCCGCCCGAGGCCATACGAACCGCCAGATCGCCCAAGCCCTCTTTGTCACCCCGAAGACGATCGAAGTGCACCTGTCGCACGCCTACCAAAAGCTGGGCATCCGCTCAAGATCACAGTTGCCCGAGCACCTGACGCAGGCGCCGCCGCGAACCGCCGGCTGAAAGCAGCGCGTCAGCTGGTGTCCGGCTGCACCAAGCCGGACTCGTAGGCGAACACGACGGCGTGCACGCGGTCGCGTAGGTCGAGTTTGGCGAGCACGTTGCGGACGTGCGTCTTTGCGGTCGCTTGGCTGACGACGAGGCTTTCGGCGATCTCGCTGTTGGAGCGGCCTCGGGCGAGCAGCTCGAGGACGCCGCGCTCGCGGGCGGTGAGCGTGTCGAGCGCGGTCTGCAGGTCGTTCTGGCGGGCGGGGAGGCGAGCGAAGGTCTCAACGACGCGGCGGGTGACGGAGGGCGCGAGGACGGCTTCGCCCTCGGCGATGAGGTGGATCGCCGCGATGAGCTGTTCGGGCGAGGCGTCTTTGAGCAAAAAGCCGCTGGCGCCGGCGCGTAGTCCTTCGTAGACGTACTCGTCGAGGTCGAACGTCGTGAGGATGAGAATCCGCGTGGCTGATCCGGTTCGCACGATCTGGCGCGTCGCCTCCAGGCCGTCGACGTTGGGCATGCGGATGTCCATCAGCGCTACGTCGGGGCAAAAGCGGCGCACGGCAGCGACGGCCTGCTCGCCGTCGGCTGCCTCGCCGACGACGTCGAGGTCTGGCTCCTCCTTGAGCAGTGAGCGGAAGCCGGCGCGAACCATGGCCTGGTCATCGGCGATGACGACGCTGATGCTCATGGGGCGGGGATCGGCAGCGTCGCACGGACGGCGAAGCCGCCTGCGTCGGCGGGTGCGGCGTCGAGCGAGCCTCCGTACAGCGCGACGCGCTCGCGCATCCCCACGAGCCCGTGACCGCCGCCGTTTACGTCGCCGCCGGGCCCGCGGCCGTCGTCGGTGATCGCGAGCTCGAGCTCGCGGTCGGTGAAGCGCACGGCAACGCGCGCCCGTGCGGGACCGGCGTGCTTGAGGACGTTGGTCAACGCCTCCTGAACGATCCGGTACGCCGCCAGGTCGACACCCGGTGGAAGCGCCCTGCGCGCGCCGTCAACGTCGAGCTCGACACTGAGCCCCGCCTCGCGCACCTGCTCGACGAGGCGGTTGACGTGCTCGATGCCCGGCTGCGGAGCGAGCGCAAGCCCCTCGTCGTCGGTGCGCAGCAGACCAAGCATTCGTCGCATCTCGCCAAGCGCCTGGCGAGCCGTCTGCTCGACCGCCGACAGCTCCTCCGCCTCGGCCGGCCGCTCGTGGCGCAGCCTTCGCCGCAGCGAGCCGGTCTGCACCGCGATGACGCTGACCGAGTGGGCGACGACATCGTGCAGCTCACGTGCGATTCGTGCGCGCTCCTCGGCGACCGCCACGCGCGCGCGTTCCTCGCGCTCACGCTCCAGCCGGTCGGCGCGCTCCTCGAGTTCGCCCGCGCGCGCCGACCGCTCGCGCAGCCCGACCGCCAGCGCCCATACGACCCCGAGGATTCCGCCGAGGAAGACGAGATCGCCCAGCCGGCCGGCCTCGTTTCCGTCCGCAGCGACCACGTACTCCACCGCCATCACACCCGCCAGCAGAGCAAGCCCGAGGCCCAGGCCTGCGACCGCCCGTCGCCGCTCGCAATATGCCCCCACCGCAGAGAACGCCGCCAGCAGCACAACCATCACGTACGACGAGTCGAGCACGTAACCGGCGGCCGCCATCGCGAGCAGTGGGACAAAGACGAATGCCAGAACGCCGAGCGGCGCGATGCGCCGCCACACGAGCGGCACGGTCATCGCCACCGCCGCTGCCGCGTAGGCCGCGTTCGGGTCGGTTGCGCGTACGAGCCACGTCTCGGCCTGCGCGAGCAGCGTCACGGCCGCCGCGATCAACAGGTCCAGTCGCCGCGGGCGGCGATCCGGGGGGAGCCGGACGGCGAGCTTCATGGCGCGAGCCTAACCCTGAATGGGACGTTTGCGCGTCGACCGCGGTGACGATCTTGTGACGTCGGAAGATCGTCCGCGGGGACGAGATCGGACGCACCGGCGGAGCGACGACGAGCCGCGAGAGCGGGCGTACGGTCGTCCAGTCACCGACCAGGAGCCACGCCCATGATCCGTTCATCCGCCATCGTCCTCGCGCTCATCGCAGTCCTCGCACTCACCGCATGCGGCGACGACGACAACACCAGCAGCGCGCAGACCACGACGACTGCCGTCGCAGGAGACGTCGACCGCTACTGCGCGCTGACGCGCCAACTCGATGCCGAGGGCGAACAGTTCTTCACCGACCTCGACGAGGGCTCCAGTCGCGCCGAGTTCGAAGCCGCTGAGCGCCGCATGGCCGAGCACTTCGCCGACGAGCTCGATGAGCTGCAACGCGTGGCGCCAAGGCAGATCAAGACCGACGTCCGCAAGGTCGTCGCCGCGCTGCACAAGCGCGCCGGCCTGCAGCCACAGATCACGGTCGGCGAGACGGACGCCTCGGCGGCCGAAAAGCGCGTCCTCGCCTATGAGAAGCGCAACTGCAAGGCATAGCTCGGGCGAGCGGTGAAGAACGGCCACCGACGACCTGCTCGCCAAGCACGCAAGCCGGAGCGTGACTAGCTGCGGAGATCGCCGTGCTCGTGCAGCCCCGCCCAGAATGCAGCGCGCACCGCGTCCGCGCCCCAGGCGTTCGGTTCGATGATCTGGCAGTACCAGAGCGTGCGGTTGCGGGGCCGGGCGTCGGGCTGCGCGGGGTTGCCGGTCCGCAGCCCGTGGCCGAAAAAGCGCCCGTGGATGTCGGCTACGACGGCACCGTGCTCACGCGCGACCGCCCGGAGCGCTGCGTTGAGCTCCGCCACGACGTCGACGACGTCGGGCCAGGTTGGGAGCCCGACCCGCCACGCTTCGCCCGTGCCGTCGCTGGGGTCGTAGACGGTGCCGACGACGATCGGGTCCTGTGGCGCGACGAGCGCGTGCAGGCGGTCGAGCACCCGATCTACGCGTGCGCGGACGCCGCGGACGATCTCCAGCGCCTGGCGCGTGTCGCCGTACGCGCCGAGCACATCGTTGCCGCCGGCGGTGAGGGTGACGACGCGCGGCACCGCACCGGAGGACTCAAGGCGTGGCAGCTGAACATCGAGTACGGACGCCGTCGTCCCGCCGTCCGCGGCGAGCAGCTCGAAGCCGAGCTCCGGACGCGTCGTAGCGAGGTCCTGGCCGCGCCAGTCGGGGAAGTCGTCGTCGCGGTTGCGCGCGAGCAGGCTCGCGCCGCCGCGCCCGGACCCGCCTGCGTACAGATCGATCGAGATCGAGTCGCCCAGCGCCACGTAGATCTCCGGCGCACCGGCCTGAAAGCTCGCCATCACCACGAAATGCCCCGCCCAGCGCGCCTGCACGCCACAACCCGAAGACAAGCCGATCCGCAGCGCGACGGGCAACCGACCTTGATCCGCTGCGCGCGCGGGTCGCGCGCTACCAGCCGCTGGTGGTGCGGCAGGTTTTGTCGTCTGTCGCCCTGGGGTATCCGGCGACGATTCGAGCCCGTCCGAGTTTCATCGTGGTGAAGGAGCATCTTGGCGCCGGTTGAGGTTGCCTACGCAACGACTTCCTCCCTCGTTCGCGCGCGAGCGCGGACTGCAGGGATCGCCGCCCTTGGTCGTGCGCTGCCCGAAGCGGTTGTCGACAACGAGTGGATCGCGGCTCGGGTCGGCGTCGAGCCCGAGTGGATCATCAAGCGCACCGGCATCCGCCAGCGCCGGCGGATCCCCGATGACCAGAGCCTTGCCGATCTCGCCGCCGCGGCGGGCCGCCGCGCGCTCGACGGCGCCGGAGTACGTCCCGCGGCTGTCGACGCTGTCCTCGTCGCCACCTCCACCGCCGATGACATCGTCCCGCAGGCCGCGCCGACGGTGGCGGGAGCACTTGGCGCGAAACGCGCGATGGCCTGGGACGTCGGCCTGGGATGCGTGGGCTTCCTCGCGGGGCTGCAGCAGGGCGCGGCGCTGATCGAAAGCGGGCGGGCGAGCACGGTGCTGCTGATCGGCGCAGACGTCATGTCGCGGTACACCGATCACGACGATCGCCAGACGGCCGCGTTGTTCGGCGACGGCGCTGGCGCCGTGGTCCTGGTGCCCGGCGGTACAGGACGCGTCGGCGTGATCCGTCTGGCGACGGAGCCCCAGCGCGAGGTGCTCTTCATCGATCGCGACGAGTCCGTGGTGCGGATGGCGGGCAGCTTCGTGTACCGGCGTGCGATCGACAGCATGGAGGAGGCCTGCTGCGAGCTGCTGCACTGTGCCGGCCTGGTCCTGAGCGACGTCGACCTCGTCGTCGCCCATCAGGCGAATGGGCGGATCATCAGCGCGCTCGGGGAGCGCCTGGGTCTCGAGCCCGAGCGTGTGGCGCATTACGTCACCGAGCTCGGCAACACGTCCGCCGCCTCGATCCCTCTCGCGCTCTCACTCGCGCAGGACGACGGACGGCTTCCGGCCGACGGGCATGTCGTGCTGACGGCGTTCGGCGGAGGCTTCTCGTGGGGTGCAGGACTGCTGACATACGCCACACCGGGAGCCTGAATGGCCGGCGAACGATCCAACGGCTCAGCAGCGCCGCGCGAGCGGCTGTCCGCACTGGACGCGGCGTTTCTGTCGCTCGAGGCTCCGCATGCCCCGATGCACGTCGGGTGGGCCGCGAAGTTCGCGCCGCGCGCCGATGGCTCGCGCCCGAGCTTCGAGGACGTCCGCGGGCACATCGCCAGCCGGCTTGGACGCGCGCCGCGCTACCGACAGCGACTGGCCGACGTGCCGCTGCGCCTCGGCGATCCGGTATGGGTCGACGACCCCCAGTTCGACATCGCCAACCACGTCCGGCAGGCCGGCCATGGCGACTTCCAGCGGCTTGCTGACGAAGTGCTCTCGACGCCCCTCGAGCACGGTCGGCCGCTGTGGGAGCTGTGGATCGCCGAACAGCTCGACGACGGCCGCGTCGGTGTCGTGGGCAAGGCGCACCACTGCCTCGTCGACGGCCTCGCGGCCATCGAGCTGATGGCGCTGCTGCTCGATGCCGAACCCGAGCCGGAGCTGGAAGGGGAGCCGCAGTGGGCGCCGCAGGGCGGCTCGGGAGCGCTCGAGCTCGCTGCCGACGCGATCCGCCACCAGGCCGAGCAGGCGCTTGAGATGGCGCGGCTTCCGCTCCGTTACGCGCGTAGCCCGACGCGCCTGCTCGACGTTCCGGCGGATGTCTGGCGCACGTCGCGGGCCCTGCTGAACACTGCCGCGCCACTGGCTCCATCAACGCGGCTGAACGGGCCGATGTCGGCACGCCGACACCTCGCCTTCGAGCGGCGCTCGCTGCAGGACATCAAGACGATCAAGCGCCGCTTTGGCACCACGATCAACGACGTGCTGCTGGCGGCGACCGCGGGCGCGCTGCGCAGCCTCGCGCGTGAGCGCGGCGAGCCACTGCGCCCGATCAAGGCGCAGGTTCCGGTGAGCGTCGCCGCGCCGAACGAGAGATGGGGCAACCGCCTTGCGTTTCTGTTCGTCGTGCTGCCGACCCTGGAGGCCGATCCGGTGTGGCGGCTGCGCGACATCCACGTCGCGATGCGCGATCGCAAGCAGGCAGGCGAGCCCGAAACCCTCGACGCCATCTTCAGCGCCGTCTCACGCGCGCCGCGCCAGGTGCGACGGCTGGCATCGAGAATCCTCGCCAGTCCGCTGCTGTCCAATCTCACCGTGTCGAACATCCCGGGGCCTCAGATGCCGCTGTTTCTCATGGGCTGCGAAGCCCTGCAGGCGTACCCGGTGGTCCCGCTGACCGACGGGCACGGCATCTCGATCGGGATGACGACCGTCCAGGACGAAGCGTGCTTCGGCGTCTACGCCCAAGCCGCGCTCGCGGCCGACGCCGACCTGCTCGCGCGCAGCATCGGAGACGAAATCGATGCTCTGCTCGCACGCTCGGAGCTGCCCGGAGCCGTGCCCATCGTCGATCCGGGGGAGGCCGCGTGAGCACGCTGCAGCAATCCGCGCGCGACGAGCATGAGCCGTCGCCGCCGATTCGCCGCGACGGGCTGCTGCTGTCAGGTGCCACCGGGTTTCTCGGCACGGAGCTGCTCGCGCGCTACCTGCAGCAAAGCGACCGCATGATCTTCGCGATCGTCCGTGCCAACGACCACGCGCACGCACAGCGCAGGCTGCACGAGACGCTCGAAAGCGCATTCGACAGCGCCGCGCCGTTCAGCAGTCGCGTCCGCGCTCTGGCCGGTGACATGACGCTGCCCGGGCTCGGGCTCGATCCCGAAGTCGCGCACGGCGTTGCGCATGCCGTCGACGAGATCGTCCACGGCGCCGCCGCGGTGTCCTTCGATCTCGATCTCGAGCAGGCGCGCGCGATCAACGTGCAAGGCACCCGCGCGATGCTCGAACTCGCGGCGCTGTGTCAGCGCCATGGGGGACTGCGGCGCTTCACATACATCTCCACGGCGTACGTCGCCGGGCTGCACAAGGGCCGCTTCTACGAAGACGACCTCGACGTCGGGCAGCGCTTTCGCAATCCCTACGAGCAGTCGAAGTTCGAATCTGAGCAGCTGGTGCGCGCGCACGTCGAGCAGCTGCCGATCACCGTCGTACGGCCGAGCATCATCGTCGGCGACAGCCGGACCGGCTGGACAGCCTCGTTCAACGTCCTGTACTGGCCGACCCGCGCACTTGCCCGCGGCGCGTTTGCCGTCCTTCCGGCCCGCCGGCGGTCGCCCGTCGACGTCGTATCGGTCGATTACGTTGCCGACGCCGTCCGAGCGCTCGCGGCGATGCCCGACGCCGCAGGGCGCACATTCCACCTGACATCCGGGCGCGACGCTACGAGCATCGGCGAACTGCTCGCGCTCGCCTGCGCCGAGCTCCAGGTGAAGGCACCGCCGCTGATCGCTCCCGCGCTGTACCTGCGCGCCCTGGGCCCGCTGCTCGGCCGTCTGCAGCCGCGCCGGCGCGCGTTCCTGCGAGCCGCCGCGACGTATGTCCCCTACTTCGCAGTCCGGACGCAGTTCGACGACGCCCGCGCGCGCGCGGCGCTCGGCGCCCAGCTGCGTCCCAAGCCGCTGGGGGAGTACTACGGGAGGATCATCGACTACGCGCGGCACACGCGGTGGGGAGCACGACCAATGTCGCGTGCCGCCGCCGCACGCGAGGCGGCGGTCGACTTGGCGCCGGAATCGTCGTTAGTTGCCCCGGCGTCGCGGGCACACGAGGCCGCGGGATGACCGATGAGCGCGGCGACAGCTCGTTGAACGTGATCGACACGCTGCTGCTACCGCTGCGCCTTCCCGGCCGCGTCGTCGCAGACATCCAGACGCTGACGAACGCGGTCGTCTCGATGCAGTCAGATGCACAGCAGCATCTGAGCTCCGTCGACGACCGCGCCGGGCAGCTCATCGACGGGCTCGACGACCTGCGCGCGGCGATCGCCAGGATCGAGGCCCGGGTCAACACGCTCGAAGAGGACCGCATGGACGCGTTCCTGAAAGCAACGAAGCTGCTGCAGGCGACGATCGATCGAATCGACGACCGCGTCGCGCTGCTCGAGTCGCTCGAGGCAACGCTGACCGAGCGCATCGACGCCCTGCGCGACGACCTCAACGACCGGATGATCGCGGTCAAGGCCGAAGTCGAGGCGATACACCCGCCGATGGATGACATGGCCCGCGACGTTGCGAAGATCGATCAGCTTCTGCCCGACCCGAAGGACGGGCCGCTGACCCGGCTGAAGGACACCCTGACGTCCGAATGACCCGTCGCCGCGCGTGGTGCAAACGCGGGGGATGCGGCGGTCGTGACGATCTCGTGCTCGAACGGGCCTCGTTCGAGACAGCCGTTACCGGGATGCCCGAGCCTGCCGTCGAAGCCAGCGTCGCGCGCCGCATCCGCCGCGCGTCCGGCAGCATCGCCTGAATTGAAGATCCCGTAGCACGTGGTCGCCTCAGACTTCGCGTAGACGACGAGGACAAGGCCCAGGATCACGATGAGGACGACGACACCCAAGGCAGCGACGCCCAAGATCTTCATGAGGTTCTTCATCGCGACGAGCATGAACCCGCATCATGGGGTTCGATGTTGACTGCTGCCGCCGTCGGCCTTGCTTTGAGCGCTTACGCGCCGGTCGTCCACGACTCGCGCGAGAGCTTCCCGCTGGTGTCGGTGGCGGCGGCGCCGGTGAGCGTTCCGGGCGTAGAGCGCGACCGTCGGGCCGCGGTGTATGGCCGCAGCGTGTCTTCGTAGACCGGCGGCACGTGGCTGCAGTACTGGTTCTTCTATCGCGGCCAAGACCAGGATCGCGGGATCGTGCGGACGGGCCGCCATGCCGGCGACTGGGAGATGGTCCAGTACCGCCTTGATGGCGCGGGGCGGCCGGTCGAGGCGGTCTACGCCCAGCACTCCGGCGCCGAGCGCTGCGACTGGGCCGTCGTGGAGCAGCGCGACGGCCATCCCGTCGTCTATTCCGCGCGCGGCTCGCATGCCTCCTATCTCCGCGCGGGCGTCCGCGATCGCACGTTCCCCGATCCCAACGACGAGGCCGACGGTCGCGGAACGGTCGTGCGTCCGCGGGTGGTGCGGGTCACCGCTGATTCGCCGCGGTGGATGCGCTGGTCCGGGCGGTGGGGCGGCGCCCGCGCACGCTGGTGGATTCCGGGCGAGCAGGACTCCCCGTTCGGGCCTGCGCATCAGCCCCAGGGGCGGTGGGCCGACCCGACGCCTGGGCCGCCGCGGCACGCCCGTGCCGCGCGGCCTGCGATGAGGTCGGTGAATGCGACTGGCGCGAGAACGTGCTCGGCGGCGGCGCCGGGGCGGGCGTGGCCGGGATCCTCGGCCTCGTGTGGTGGCGTCGACGCCGGTCACGCGGCTAGTCAGATTCTCTGGGTTGCTGACGGCCGGCGGGGAGGCCGCGGCTATCGCCAAGGCCGTGCACGTCGTCAGTGTGCGCGGTGGCGTCGTATGACACGTACTTCGCCAGCGCTACGGCATAGAGCACGTCGCGACGCATCCCGAGGCGCTTGGCGAGCTTCTCGGCCTGCTGGAAGAGGTCCTCCGGAATCTCGATCGTGAGCTTGACCGCGGAGCGAGGCATCCCGCCCCGGCTCTCGAGCGAGCCCGACGCGTCGCTCTGGCGTTCGACGTACTCGGTGATCGCCGCCTCGTACAGGTCATCGAGCTTCTTGCCGGCCGCGTGCGCCGCGTCCGCCGCGACTTGCAGCAGCGGGTCAGGAATGCTGACCTTGACGCGTGGCATGGCGCAAACCCTATGCGACAAGCCCCGGTTGCTGCTGCCACTCCCACTCCAGCGCAGCTGTAGGCACCATCGCGAGGCGTTCCCTCGCCCGCCTGAGCGATGTCCTGCTCTGACGCTCTCCAGTCGCGACTCGAGTTGCTCGCGCACGACACAACCCTACGCGCCAGGCAGCACGTCAACGGCGATTGCGGCGAGAATCATTCCGATGGAGCCATGGCTGTTCGCCACCGAGCGCCTCGCCGTGAACGCCATCCAGATAGCGCAGATCGTCGAGTTCGTCTCGCATCAGCAGTCGAAGCGTCGCGCCATCGTCGGCCCGAGCGACCTCGCACGCCGTGGCGATCTGCACCGCCTGGACGAATGGAACCGATGGGCGCGCGCCCGCTGTTCGCGCCGGCGAGCGGCAGGACCGTGGGTGAGGCAGCTGCCGAGGGTAAGCG
>JAHWJM010000049.1 GCA_019348435.1 Actinomycetota bacterium | reverse complement strand
CGGCATGGGGCGACAACACATACCCACACGAAGACCAGATGGATCCGAGCTGGGCCAACAACGTGACGACCACGAACGCGCAGGAAGTATGTCCCGTCGACCCCCCGCCTCTCGACGAACCGGATCTGACGAGAAGGGAAACGCTCGAAGTGATCCGGGACCAACGCGACGACCTCCCGGTCGACAAATGGGTCGAGCAAGTCGAGGCCGCGATCGACGTCATCGAAGCGGACAGCGTCGAGGTCGTTCGCGAGGCGCGGGACGTGGACCATCCGGTCTCACGGCCCCGGCTGGCCGTTGCAGGTGTTCTCGCGGCGCTGACGGTGGCGCTCACGCCAGTTCTCGGCCCGGGCGCCGCGGCGCTGCTGGCGCTCGCGCTGCGGGTCGTGTCGTTCGGCGCCGAGCTGCTGGCCGTCGCAGTCGCCGAAGCCACGGCGCTTGTGCTGGCGCAGCGCGAGCAGGACGCCGCCGCGGTGGCGGTGGCCGGCGCTCCGCCGTGCGGCGAGGTTGCTGCGCTGGCCGCGGCGAAGCCGCCATCCTCCCTCGCCGCGAACCCACGCACGATCATCGTCGTGCCGACCTACGACGAGCGCGAATCGCTGCCGCTGTTCCTCGAGCGCTTCGCCCCCACCGGCTTGGAGCTGCTGATCGTCGACGACAGCTCTCCCGACGGCACCGGTGAGCTGGCCGACGCTCTCGCCGCGACGCGGCCCTGGATGCACGTCTTGCACCGTGCCGAGAAGGACGGCCTCGGGATGGCCTACCGCGCGGGCTTTCGGTGGTGTCTGGAGCGCGACTACGACGTGATCGGCCAGATGGACTGCGACCTCTCCCACCCCCCGGAGAAGCTCGCCGAGATGCGCAACGTCCTGCTCGAGCACGACGTCGGCCTCGTGCTCGGCTCGCGCTACCTGCCCGGCGGCGGCACGGACGGCTGGAGCGCGACCCGACTGGCCATGAGCCGCATCGGCTGCAGCGCTTCGCGGCTGGCGCTCGGCCTGCCGTTCAGCGACCTCAGCGGCGGCTTCAAGCTCTGGCGCGCCGGCTGCCTGGCGGCAATCGACCTCGACGAGCTGCTCAGCGCCGGCTACGCCTTCCAGGTCGAGACCACGCAGCTCGCCCACCTCGCGGGCGCGCGCATCGCGGAGGTCCCGTTCGTCTTCTCCGAACGGGTCGCGGGAGCGTCGAAGATGACGCTGCGCATCTCGCTGGAGGGCATCCGCGTCACGCTCGCCCTGCGCCGCCACCACCGGCCGGTGCGCCGCCACGGATCGCTGCAGGCCTTGTAGCCTGGGCTCTCACGCGCCCGTAGCTCAGTGGATAGAGCGCTCGCCTCCGGAGCGAGAGGTCGCAGGTTCAAATCCTGCCGGGCGCGCTCGCGAGATCCTGTGCGCGCAATTGGTCCGCGCTCTGCCGCCATGTCGCGCCGGAGGCGGGGCGCAGCTTCGCTTTGGGTAGTGGCCGTTGTATGCCCGATCCTGCGATCCGCGACCAGGTCAACGAGCGCCTGGGCGACCTCTACGAGCGCCACCTTCCGGTCGACGACGAGCGGCTCGACCATTACTACGAATCCGGGCGGGGCACCTACTCTCCCGCCGAGGCCGGCGACGAGCGCGAGCGGTTCGCCGTCTGCCTCGCCACCGTCGACGGCGAGGTCTACGAGGCAGGGCGGCATGACTGGCCGTTTGCGCTGCACTCGATCTCGAAGGTGTTCGCGTACGCGCTCGCGCTGGCGGACAACCGGCGCGAGGATGTGCTGAGCCGCGTCGGCGTCGAGCCCAGCGGCGACGCCTTCAACTCGATCACCTTCGACGAGCGCCACCACCGCCCGCACAACCCGATGGTCAACGCCGGCGCGCTCGTCACGAGCGACCTCGTGCGAGGCGACAGCACGGCGCAGAAGCTCGACCGGATCCTCGCGCTGCTGCGGTCATGTGCCGGAACCGACGACCTCGAGGTTGCCGAGGAGACCTTCGAGAAGGAGGTGCGCACCGCCGACCGCAACCGCGCCACGGCGTATCTCATGCGCGCGGAGGGGATGCTGGCCGGTGACGTCGAGGAGCTCCTCGCGCTGTACCTGCGCCAGTGTTCGGTGCACGTCACGTGCACGCAGCTGGCGGTGATGGCCGCCACGCTCGCCAACGGGTTCGTCAACCCCATCAGCGGCGAGCAGGCGCTCGCACGCGACCGGATCAGAGACCTGCTCAGCGTGATGTACACGTGCGGGATGTACGACGCCGCCGGCCAATGGGCCTACGAGGTCGGGGTCCCCGCCAAGAGCGGCGTGGCCGGGGCGATCCTGGCCGTGGTGCCCGGCAAGCTGGGGATCGGCGTCTACTCCCCCGGGCTGGACGCCTACGGCAACAGCGTGCGCGGGGTCAGCGTGTGCAAGGAGATCGCCGCCGCCCTCGGCCTGCACGTCTTCGCCCGCGAGGACGAGGACGCGCTGCTCGGCACCGGCACCCCGGCACCGCAGCAGCTGACCGAACGCTGACAGCACGTCGCGCCGTCTCCTCCGCGAGACCTCCCGCCGGCGTCGCACGAGGCGATCCCTCACGGACCCGGGGTTGAACCTCCCACGGAGCGCGTATCCAGCCAGTCCGCGACCTGATCGGCGACGAACCCGGCGCCGGCGCCGGGCCGGACCGTGAGGATCATCTCCTCGGGCAGCTCGTCCCAGCCGCGGTGCTCGGCCGCGAGCCGGGCGGCGACGGCGGGCGACGCGTCGGAGCCCCGCGCGCTCTGCGCGGTCCGGGCGCTCGCCCAGTGCTCGCGCAGCCTGACGGGAACGAAGCATTCGAGTGCGCTGAGGGCTCGGCGGTCGCCGATGCCGTCGAGGAAGGCCCCGCGCAGCCGCTCGTCGCCGAATGTCGCGTCGACGATCACCCCGTCGCCTGCGGCGACAGCCGCGAACGCACGCTCGCCGAGCTCGCGGTAGACGGCGGCACGTGCGGCGGGCGTGTAGTCGTCGTCACCCAGCCGCTCGGTGAGCTCGCGGCCTTGTGCGTCCTTGCGCACGGCGTCCGACGAGAGCACCGGCCAGCCGCTGCGGCGCGCGAGCTCGTCGGCGAGCGTCGACTTGCCGCTCGCCGGCGGTCCGCCGATCGCGAGCACGAGCGGCCCGCGCGCGCGCCACGCGAGCCGCTCGCCCAGCTCGAGCAGCGCCTCGGCATCCTCGCGTGCGGCTCGCGACGGCGCCGGCTCGTCGACTGGTGGCCCGAGAGCTCGCCGTAGGCGTCGTAGCGGACGAGCGCGCGGTAGGTGGCATAGAACGCGATCAACGCATCGCTACCGGGATCCCCGCCGGCGTCGCGATAGGCGGCGACGAGCCGCCGCGCGCACGCGCCCGCCCCGAGCCGCTCGAGGTCCATCACGAGGAACGCGAGGTCGTCGGCGACGTCGATCTCGCGCAGGCTGGGATCGAACTCGAGGCGGTCGACGATCGCGACCCGCTGCTCGAGCACCACGTGCTCGGCGCGCAGGTCGCCGTGTCCGTCGCGGAAGTGGCCGGCCGCGGCGCGGGCGACGATCTCCTCGCGGCGGGCGACGAGGAAGGCATCGGTGAAGCGCTCCGCGGCGAGGATCCGTCGGGCGGTGGCGTCGTCGGCGAGCGCAAGCAGCTCCCGCGCGTTGCCATCGCACGCGCCTTTGACGTCGTCGAGCGGATCCGTCGGCGCGAGTGCGTCCGCCCTCGCGTGAAACTCCGCGAGCCGCCGGGCGACCGCGCGCAGGTCCTCGTCGCGCAGCTCCCCGCGCCCTACGAACGAAGCCATCGTCTGCCTCTCGTCGAAGCGCCGCATCTCGATCGCGTACTCGACGGCGTCCGGCGCGTCGGCCCGCGCCAGCACGTAGCGGCCCTCCCGCACGACGACGGCCCGCACGCGCATGTCCAGCGACCCGGCGAGAGCGCGGTTCACCCGAACCTCCTCATGGCAGACGGCCCTGCGGCGCTCGAGCGTGCTGAAGTCCAAGAACGCCATCCGCACAGGCTTCTTGACCTTGTAGGCGCGGTCGCCCGCGAGGAACACCCAGGCCGAGTGCGTCTCGCACATCGTCACCTCCGGCGCGCCCGGATAGAAGCCGCTGCGGCTCATGGCCTCGGCGACGGGAAGCGGAGGCGACAGGTCTGACACGCGGCGCGGGCCCTACCCGCCGCTCACGCCGAAGGAACCTCGTCGGACGTGATCATCTTCGACCTGCGCGACCTGACTGCGGTCGACGAGGACGCGATCGCTCACCACGGTCCCACGTGGCCGGTGAGTCGCGCGGCATCCGCGCTCGCCCAGGCGCTGGCCGCCGGCTTCACGAGCATCCGCCCGCGACCGTCTCGACACGGCACCCGAGCGGCCTGCAAGCATCCCGCCGATGAGCGCAGGCGCAGGAGACATCGTGCGGGCCTCGAGTGCGCTGTCGTCGCGGCTGCCGTGGCCGCTCGGCGTACTGGCCCGCCTGGCGTACAACTACCGGTGGGCGTGGCTCGCCGACGGGCCGGACGTGTTCCGCGACGTCGACCCGGCGCGCTGGAGCGCGTGCGGCCGCAACCCGGTGCGCCTGCTGCAGGAGACCTCGGCCGAGGCGCTGCTGCGCGCGGCCGGGAACGCGTCGCTCGTCGCGCGGGCCGAGCAGCTCGAGGCGGCCCTGATCGAGGACCTCGCGCGCCCCGCCGCGACGGACGTAGCCGACGAGGAACACCCGATCGCCTTCTTCTGTGCGGAGTACGGGCTGCACGTGTCGCTGCCGATCTACGCCGGCGGCCTCGGCGCCCTGGCCGGCGACATCCTCAAGGCGGCCTCCGACCGCGCGCTGCCCCTCGTCGCCGTCGGGCTCATGTACCGCCACGGCTACTTCCGCCAGCGCGTCGACCACACCGGATGGCAGCAGGAGTACTGGGTGCCGACCGACCCCGAGCGCTCGCCCGCGGTGCTCGTCACCGGCGGCGACGACCGCACGCCCCTGCGAATCCGCGTGCCGATCGGTGCAGACGACGTGGTGGCACAGGTGTGGCGCGTCAACGTCGGGCGCGTCGCGCTGTTCCTGCTGGACACCGACGTGCCGGAGAATACGCGCGTCACGCGGTGGATCACGACGCGCCTGTACGACAGCGACCCGGAAACGCGCCTGGCGCAGTACGTCCTGCTGGGCTGCGGCGGCGCCGCGGTGCTGCGCGCGCTGGGGATCACGCCGTCGATCGTGCACATGAACGAGGGCCACGCCGCGTTCGCGGCGCTCGAGATGACGCGACCGGCCGTCGAACAGGGCGCCGACTTCGCCGCCGCCTTCGAGGGCGTCCGGCAGCGCACGGTCTTCACGACCCACACCCCCGTGCCCGCCGGGAACGACAGCTACCCGGCCGATCAGGTGCGTGCGGCGCTCGGGCCGGTCGCGCAGTCGCTCGGGATCAGCGGCGACGAGATCGTCAGGCTCGGACGCACCCGAGCCGAGGACGAGCAGGAGCCGTTCGGCGTCACGCAGTTCGCGTTGCGGGCAAGCCGCGCGGCGAACGGCGTCAGCCGCCGCCACGGGGCGGTGTCGCGCGAAATGTGGCGGGTGCTGTGGCCCGACCGCGCCGTCGACGACGTGCCGATCGCTCACGTGACCAACGGCGTCCACGTTCCCTCGTGGGTGGGTGCGCCGATGCGCCGGCTGCTCGATCGCCATCTCGGCGAGGGCTGGACCCGGCACGCGGCGGACCCGGCGACGTTCGAGCCGATCGACGCGATCGCGGCCGCCGAGCTCTGGGCGGTGCGTTGGGAGCAGCGCCGGCGGCTCGTCGACTACGTCCACGACCGCAGCCAGCTGCAGCGGATCGCGCGCGGCGAGCCGCGCGAACACGTCGAGGCGTCCGCGCGCGCGTTCGACGCGGGGGTCCTGACGATCGGCTTCGCGCGGCGGCTGGCGACGTACAAGCGCCTGCACCTGCTGCTGCACGACGTTCAGCGCAGCTTCGGGCTGCTCCGCGGCGACCGCCCGGTTCAGCTGCTGGTCGCGGGCAAGGCGCACCCGCGCGACGACGGCGGCAAGCGCCTGGTGCAGGAGCTCTTCGCCGTGCGCGCGCAGCAGGACGCCTTCGAGCGCGTCGTCTTCCTCGAGGACTACAACCTCGGGGTCGCCGCGCGCCTCGTCGGCGGCTGCGACGTGTGGATCAACGTGCCGCGGCCGCCGCTGGAGGCCAGCGGGACGAGCGGCATGAAGGCCGCCATCAACGGCGGGCTGCAGCTCAGCGTCCTCGACGGCTGGTGGGCGGAGGGCTACGACGGCGCCAACGGCTGGGCGTTGTCGGGCGACGTCGATCCCGACGAAGCTGCTCAGGACGCCCATCACGCCGGCGAGCTGTACCGGCTGCTGGAGAGCGAGGTCGTGCCGGAGTTCTACGAGCGCGACGAGGCGGGCATCCCGCAGGCCTGGACCGCGCGCATCAAGCGGTCGATGCGGACGCTGATCCCGGCGTACTCGTCGGTGCGGATGCTGTCCGAGTACGAAGAGCGCGTCTACCGCGAGCGCTAGCCCGGAGACCGTCCTGCCGAAGAACATCGTCATCGCCGTCGATTCGAAGGAGCGAACGCTTGACGCGCTCGCGCTCGGGCACCGCCTGGCAGACGCCACCGGGGCGCCCGCCGTCCTGGTGACCGTTTTCGCGCACCATCCGCTTCACGACCCCGAGGATCCCGAGCTGATCAGCGTTCGCGCGCAAGCGCGCGACACGCTGCTGGAGCTCGCGCGGGCCGAGGGTCTCGAGATCGCCGACGCCCGCGTCATCCCCGGGAACTTCGCTGCGCGCGAGCTTCAGCGTGTGACAGAACAGCCCGACACCGGCCTCATCGTCGTCGGTTCCACGACCCGCGGCCTCGTCGGGCGGCTGCTCGTCGGCGGCGTCGGCGAGCGGCTGTTGGCGGGCGGCGCCTCCCCGGTGGCCGTAGCGCCGCGTGGCTACGGCGAACAGGAGCCCTCGTCGTTGCGGTGCATCGGCATCGGCTTCGACGGTTCGCGCGAGGCGCAGATCGCCCTCGGTGCGGCCGTCGCCCTCGCGCAGGCCTGTCGCGCGCGGATACGCCTCATCACCGTCTTTCAGCGCCTGGCGTTCGGTGCCGCCACGACGACGGCGCTTCCCGGCGAGTCCGCGAACGAGGTCCTGCGGCGTGAGCTGCGCGAGGTGCATGACACGGCCATCGGCGCCATCCCGCCAGACGTCGAGGCCGAGAGCCGCTTTCGTGACGGTGCGGCGGACGAGGTGCTCGTCGAGGAAAGCGGCGCTGTCGACCTGCTCGTCGTCGGGTCGCGCGGCTACGGCCCGCGCGGTGCCGTACTCCTCGGCAGCGCGAGCACCGCCCTCGCCCGTGCGGCCAGCTGCCCGCTCATCGTCACGCCGCGCGAGGCGCCGTTTGATCTTTTGCCGTGACCCCCGCCGCCGGCAACTCGACCCCGGCGATCCGGTACGCGTCGGGCTGGTCGAGCGTCTCGCGCTCCAGCAGCGCGTGGGTCAGCGCGTCGAGGCGCTCGCGCTCGCGCTCGAGCAGCTCGACGACCTCTCGCTCGGCGGTCTCGACGATGCGCTTGGCTTCGCGGTCGACGAGCTGCTGTGTCGCGGGCGAGACGGGAGCGGCGCCCGGCAGCAGCGGCCCGTCCTCGCGGCCGTCGGTCACCGCCAACGGGCCGATCGCCTCGCTCATCCCCCAGCGGCCGACCATGCCGCGCGCGATCTGCGTGAGGTTCTGGATGTCTGACTCGGCACCGGTGGTGATCTCGCCGTAGACGACCTGCTCGGCCGCGCGGCCGCCGAGCGCAACCTTGATCTTCGCGATCAGCTCGCTGCGCCCGTAGCCGTAGCGATCGGTCTCCGGGGTCGAGAGCGTCACCCCGAGCGCCTGGCCGCGGGGGATGATCGAGATCTTGCGCACCGGATCGGCGCCCGGCGTCAGCATCCCCACGAGGGCGTGGCCGGACTCGTGATAGGCGGTGCGCTCGCGGTCGGCGTCGGTCATCACGATCTGACGCTCGGCGCCGAGGATGATCTTCTCGATCGCATCGGTGAAGTCCTGCAGCTGCACCGCCTCGTGGTCGCGGCGCGCGGCGAACAGCGCGGCCTCGTTGACGAGCAGCGCGATGTCGGCGCCGGTCGCTCCCGGCGTCGACGCCGCGATCTGCGCGAGATCGACGCCCGGGTCGAGCGGGACCGAGCGCGTGTGGATCTTCAGGATCTCCACGCGGCCGTCCTTGTCGGGCGGCTGCACGGCGATGCGGCGGTCGAAGCGGCCCGGGCGCAGCAGCGCCTTGTCGAGCACCTCCGGACGGTTCGTGGCCGCCAGCACGATGACGTTCGTGCCGGCCTCGAAGCCGTCCATCTCGGTCAGGATCTGGTTGAGCGTCTGCTCGCGCTCGTCGTGGCCGCCGCTGACCCCGCCGACGTTTCCGCTGCGCGATCGCCCGACGGCATCGAGCTCGTCGATGAACACGATCGCCGGGGCGGCCTCCTTGGCCTGCTTGAACAGGTCGCGCACACGCGAGGCGCCCATGCCCACGATCGCCTCCACGAACTCCGATGCCGACATCGAGAAGAACGCGGCCTGCGCCTCGCCGGCGACGGCACGCGCCAGCAGCGTCTTGCCGGTTCCCGGCGGGCCGTACAGCAGCACGCCGCGCGGGATCCGGGCGCCGAGCCTGGTGTAGCGATCGGGCCGCCTGAGGAAGTCGACGATCTCGACGAGCTCCTCCTCGGCCTCGTCGATGCCGGCCACGTCGTCGAACGAGACCCGATCGTGCTCGCTCGGCGTCACGCGCCGCGCCGTCGAGCGGCCGAACCCCCCGAGCATCCCTCCGCCGCCCATCATGCTCATCTGGCGCCGGATGAGCCAGACGAACAGCGCAATCAGCAGCAGCGTCGGGCCGAACCCGAGGAAGAGGTTCGTCCAGAACCCGCGCCCGTCGTCAAGCGGTTCGGCATTGACCGTCACGTTCTGCTCGTCGAGCAGCCGCGTCAGGTCGGTCCGGTCGATGAACGCGGGAACCTGCGTCTCGAAGTCGGGGACCTGCACCGACTTCGCCTCGCCTGGCGGATCGTAGATCGCCTCTCGCTTCAGCTCGCCCTCGATCGAGTCCGCCCGCGACGCGATCCGCTCGACGTTGCCCGCTTCGAGCTGCTCGACGAAGAACGGCTGGTAGGGCACCTGCTGGCGCTGCGGCGGCCCGCCGGTCGCAAACGACAGCACGAGGTTCAGCGCGAGCAGCGCGAGCAAAAACGCGAAGAACGACGGTCTGCGCGGGACCATCGGCGGCTTCTCCTCAGGCGGTGTGCCGCGCCCGTCGGGAGCCGGCTCCACGTGCCAGCTCGGCGGATCTCCTGGCTGGCGCGCCGGTTCGTCGGTGCGCGCTGACTTCGCGTCGGGCACGTGCTGTGCTTACCCGCGCCGCGACCGGTCCGACACGCCGAACGCGCGGCGTCAGAACGCGAGCTGGAGCAGCGCGGTGTAGCCCAGCGCGCCGGCCGCGAACGGCCAGAATTGCGCGAGCCGCTCGCCAGGCAGCTCCTCCTTGAGTACGTTGAGGATCACCCCGCCGGCGATGAACGCTATGACGAGCGCGATGACGCGCTCGGAGACATCGGTCGCGATGCCGACAAGCCAGCCCGCGACGACCGCCAGCGCGAGCATCCAGCGAGCGAAGCGGCGGTATGCATCGCGGTGATGCTCGGCGAGGGCGAAGTCGTTGACGACGAAGTGCACCCCCAGCGCCAGCGCGTAGAGGACGAGCTGCGTGATGTCCTCCAGGTCACCACGCAGCAGCAGGTAGCCGATGACCGCGTTGTAGATCGCAAAGGACGTGATGCTCAGCCAGAAGGCGTCATCCGTCGTGCGGTCCTCTCCCCTCTGCTCCTGGTTGCGCCGGCGCGAGGCCAGCGAGTGCTTCTCGACGCCGTAGAAGACGGCCAGCCCGACGAGCGCGACGAGGTAGACGTGGTGCTCGAGGAACTCCAGCCGCGGCCCCGGCGCCGCGGCCTCCCCTTCCTCGCCGCTGCCCTCCCCCTCGAGCGCGGCCTGGCCGTCGGCCAGCGGCTCGAGCCGTCCCTTGCCGCCGCCGGCGCGGTGGTGGTGCTGCGCACCCGGAGTGCTTTCGCTGCGCGACTCAGGCGCTAGTCGCGGTCCCCACCAGCTACTACGGCGCCTAGTCGCTACCATCGGCGTCGCGTGAGTCCTGTGCGTCCGTGGCCTTGGCGTCCCTGCCTGCTTGCGGCCATCGTGGCCGCCGTCGCGCTCGTGAGCGTGCCCGCGTCCGCGGGCGCGCACGCGTCGTTTCTGGAGTCCGAGCCGGCGGCGGGACAGCGTGTCGAGCGCCCGCCCGCGCGTGTCGTCCTCGAGTTCACCGAGCCGATCAACGCGCGCCTGACGAAGGTCGAGCTGATCGACGTCGGCAGCGGGGACTCGGTGGCGGTTCAGACAGCCAAGGCGGCCGGGCGGCAACTGGAGCTGCGCCCGACCCGCGAGCTGGCGCAGGGCGCCTACCGCGTGCGCTGGCACAGCGTCTCGACGGTCGACGCCCATGTCCGTGAGGGCTACTTCTCCTTCGGTGTGCAGAGCGCCGCGGTGGGCACCCAGGGCCTGGTCAACGAAGGGCCCCTCGCGCGCTCGGGCTGGGTTCGGGTCCTCGCGCGCCTGGGGCTCTACGCGACCCTGCTGGTGTTCGCCGGCGGGCTGCTGCTGAGCGTCCTGCTGCGCGGCCGATACGGCGGCAGTTGGCTGGCGGTGCCTCCGGCGGCCCGGCGGGACACCGGGATCGACCCTGGGCCGGCCGAAAGGCGGGCGGCCACCGCCACGCTGGCGGCCGGAGCGCTGGCCGCCGTGTTGGGGATCGCGGTCGCCATCG
>JAHWJM010000499.1 GCA_019348435.1 Actinomycetota bacterium | reverse complement strand
CGGCTGGTGTACGAGACCGAGCCCGAGCGGGGCCTGGCCAATGCCGTGGTCACGACCGTGGCCGGGACCTTCAGGTCCTCCGGCGAGTACGCCGGCGCTCGCCCCTCCCAGGAAGACGCCCTCCAGCCGGCGGGCATGGGCTACGTCACCACCGACACCTTCTCGCCGGGCGACACCGCGCCCCTCGGCCTGCTCGCCATCCGCCCCTCGGAGGTCCCCGACTCGGCCGAGGAGGCGGTCATGCCCCAGGCCGGCGGGGCCGAGCTGGCCGGGGCGGTGTGGCTCGACTTCAGCCGGGGGGGCGGGGGCGAGCGTGGCCAGATCGACCCCAGCGAGGTCGGGCTCCCCGGGATGCGGGTGGAGGCGCTCCAGGGGGAGCAGGTGGCGGCCGCCGCCGACACCCGCGCCGACGCCAAGGGCGCGGGTGACACCGTCGGCGTATCCCGCCGGCACCGTCCCGAGCACCGTGTCGCGCGCAGCGGTCCAGCGCAGCCCGTAGCTGACGGCTTCGCCCGCGGCGAGGTGCTTCACCATCGACAGCCGTGTCCACCACGACAGCGCGGGCGTGAGGGTCGTGTCGCCCGCCAGCCCGGGCGCCGGCTCCAGCCCGTAGACCGCCAGGCCCGGGCGCACCATGTCGTAGTGGTGGTCGTGCAGATGCAGCGTGCCCGCGGAGTTGCACAGGTGCGCGAGCTCGTAGTCCGCACCGATGCTGCGCGCCAGTTCCAGTGCGCGTGCGAACTCCTGCGCCTGATGGGCGATGAACGGGTGGTGCGGTTCGTCGGCAACGGCGAAATGGCTCCAGATCGCGCCGAGCCGCAGGCCTTCCGCGTTCCGGACCCGTCGCAGCGCGTCCTCCCAGTCCGCCTGTGGCACCCCGACGCGGCGCATCCCGGTGTCGAGCTTGAGGTGGACCGGCAGCGGTCCGGCGCCGGCGTCCTGGGCCGCCGCGTCGAGCGCGTCGGTGAACGCCGGCGTGTAGATCGTCGGCGTCAGCTCCGCGGCCAGCACCCGAACGGCGTGCGCCGGCGGTGGCTCGGTCAGCAGGAGGGTCGGCGCGCCGATGGCCGCCGCGCGCAGCTCCTCGCCCTCCTCGACCAGCGCGACCGCCAGCCACTCCGCGCCTCCCGCCAGTGCCGCCCTGGCGGCGGGTACGGCGCCGTGGCCGTAGCCGTCGGCCTTGACGACGGCCATCAGCGCGGGCGCCGCCGCCTGTGCCTTGAGCGCGGCGACGTTGCCGGCGATGGCGTCGAGGTCGATCTGCGCCCACGTCGGCCTCGTGCCTGGCGGCTCGGTCCGGGCGTATCGAGAGGGGTTGCCCCCGGACACGATGCGTGTCGTGGACGCGGCGGTGGTCGTGTCCATCAGTCCTCCAGGCTCCGCAGGGCGGCGGGAACGGCGGCCGCGACGTCCAGCGACGACGCATCGCGGCCCGCCTTGGCGAGACCGGCGCGCAACGGGTCCAGCAGGACGTCGGGGTTGCGCGGGTCCAGGAACGCCGGCAGCCAGCCGTCGGCGATCTCGCCGGTCTGCTCGATCGCCCGCGGCCCGACGGAGCCGAGGTAGATCGGGATCCGCTCCTGCACGGGCTTCGCCAGCAGCTTGAGCGGCTTGCCGAGCCCCATCCCCGGCTCGCCCTCGGGCAGCGGGAGCGAGACCGCCTCGCGTGCCAGCACGCGCCGCACGACGTCGACGTACTCCCGCACCCGCCGCAGGTTGCGCACGAACGGCTCGCCGTACCAGCCCTCCGACACCTGCGGGCCGCTGAGGCCGAGCCCGAGTCGGAAGCGCCCGTCGCTCAGGACGTCGAGCGTCGCCGCCGCCATCGCGGTCGCCGTCGGCTTGCGCGCCGGGATCTGCATCACCGCGGATCCCAGCCCGACGCGCTCGGTGCGCGCCGCCAGCACGCCGAGCACCGACACCGCGTCCTGCCCCCAGGCCTCGCTGATCCACACGGAGTCCAACCCCAGCTCGTCGGCGAGCACGGCCAGGGAGACCTGCTCGTCGGCAGAGAACCACGGCCAGTACGCGAGGAAGAGCCCGATCCGCATGCGGC
>JAHWJM010000498.1 GCA_019348435.1 Actinomycetota bacterium | reverse complement strand
GACGCGCCGGCCGTGCGGGTCGTGACGGCGGTACCGGCACCGCCTCGGATCTTAGATCATCGATTTGATTCGATTTGAAATGTCAGAGTTCAGACCAGCCGGACGTGGTCCATCCCGGCCATGGAGAACTCGTAGATCCCGCGGATCTTGTGGAAGGTGCCCGGCTTGATCCACGTCGGCTTGCCCAGCAGCGCGGCCAGGATGCCCACGTGCAGCCGGGTGGTGACCACGGCGGCCGCGCGGGCGACGAGTTTCGTGAACTGATCGAAGCTGTACAGCCACGGCAGGCTGATGTCCGCCGCGTACACCGGCAGACCGCGCAGGCTCGGCTCCTCGAACAGGGCCCGGTCCAGTAACTGTTTGGCCAGCGGCGTCCGCGCGGCGGCATTGATGCCGTGCCACAGGAAGACCTGGCGCTTCACCGGCCGCACGACGCGCTCGCGCAGGGCCTTGTGCAGCCGGAGGGTGACGGGCCCGCAGCGGCCGCCGCCGACGGTCTTGCCGTCCCACCTGCCCACCCAACTGATCTCGCGCGTCGTGCTGGTGATGAACACCTCGTCGGCCTTCATCGCCTCCTCGAACCGCACCGGCCGCTCAACGAAGTCGATGTTGAGCTGCTTTGCGATCTGCTCGAGCACGAGGCGGGTGATGCCCGGCAGCACCTTGGGCCCGATCGGGTGGGTCACGACGCGCCCGCCCGTCACGATGAACAGGTTGCTCGCGGAGCACTCGGTAACGACGCCGTCCTCGACGAATGCCGCCTCGTCGGCGCCGGCGCTGGTGGCCGCGCGCCGCACCGCGTGATCGGCCGTCGCCGAGTACAGGACGATGAGGGCGGAGGGGCACAGCTCGCGGAGGCGGGGCAGAACCTCGAGCCCGGTGGCGACCGGCATCTCCCGGTCGAGGATCACGATGTCCGGATCGACCGCCACCGCGGCAGCGAGGCCCTCCAGTCCGTTCGTCGCCTCGCCGACGAGCTCGATGCCTTCTCGGAGCTCGATCCCGAGGCGCAGCAACATGCGCACGGCCTCGGCGATGTCCTGGGTCTGGATCATCTGCTCGCCCGGTACATGCTCCTTGACGAAGTCGGTCATGGGCGTGTCCACGAACGCGGGGGCCAGCGCCGTCGACTTGATGCCCAGGTCCTTGAGCTCGCGGTTCATCGCCTGGGTGTAGGCGATGACCCCCGCCTTGGCCGCCGAGTAGACCGACAGCCACGCCTCGCCCTGCTTGCCGGCCACGCTGGCCGTGTTGACCACCAGCGCGTTGCGGTGCTCGGCGCCGGCCTCCTTGAGCAGGTCCAGCGCCTCTCGGTAGAAGAGGATGGTCGAGCGCAGGTTGGCGGCGAGCTGGACGTCCATGCGCTTGGTCGAGAGCTCGGCCAGCGGCTGCCCGATGCCCACGCCGGCATTGTTGACCAGCACGTCGAGGCGGCCGCATTTCTCGTCCGCCTTGGCGATCAGCGCGCGGCAGACTTCGAGGTTCTCAAGGTCGCCGGCGACGAAAAATGCCGGGCAGCCGCCTCTCGTCAGATCCTCGGCGACCGCCGTGCCCCGCTCGACGTTGCGGCCCGAAATGATCAGCCCCGCCGCGCCGCGCTCGGCGAAGAGGCGCGCGGCGCCGTCTCGCTCATCGACGAGACGCACGCGCGATACGTGCGCATGGGCCATCTGGCGTTCCTCGGGTCGCACCGGGTGAACGGGGTTTCGGCCCTGCACACGGACCTGATGCGCCGGACGGTGTTCCGGGACCTCAACGCCCTTTATCCGGACCGCATCGTCAACAAGACCAACGGGGTCACCTTCCGGCGCTGGCTGCATCAGGCCAACCCTCGTCTGCGCGATCTCCTGGTCGAGGCGGTCGGCGGCAAGGTGCTGGACGATCCGGACGCCTTGGAGGGCCTCGCCGGCCTTGCCGGGGATGCGGGCCTGCAGGACCGCTTCGCGGCTCAGCGCCGCCTCGCCAAGACGGCCCTCACCGACCTCATCCATGAACGGCTCGAGATCAGCGTCGATCCCGCCGCCCTGTTCGACGTGCACATCAAGCGCATCCACGAATACAAG
>JAHWJM010000497.1 GCA_019348435.1 Actinomycetota bacterium | reverse complement strand
TCCTCCAAGGCGCCCGCCGGGTGCTCGGAGAGAGGTATCCGCACCTCCTCGCCCTCCAGGTGGGCGACCAGGATCGCTGGACCGCGGGCGGAGCCCACGGCTTCGCAGCGCGCGGCACCGAACGGCAGGGGCATCGTCACCGGACGGCCGCCGGCAGGGACCACCGCGCCGCGCTCCTGAAAAGCGACCGGCTCGAACAGCGGCGTCTCGAGCTGGATGGCGACGAGCACCACGTCGTGGTCGTCGCCCTGGCGGACGGTCAAGCGCAACGTCCGCCGCGTCTCGAACAGCCGCGACCGGTCGACCCGGGCGTGCAGGACCGGGCGGTCGGCCGGCGGCTGATGGAGGACGTCCTGGAACGCGGCCGGCAGCGGCGCCTGTCCGGCGTGCGGCTGGTGCAGGCGACCTACCACACGCGCTCGCTGTCCCTGTACACCAAGCTCGGCTTCGACACGCGCGAGCTCCTGGTGAACCTGCAGGGCGCGCCGCTGAACGTCGCCATCCCCGGCCGCGCCGTCCGCCCCGTCACCGAGGGCGACGTCGCCGCCTGCGACGCCCTGTGCGAGCGCGTCCACGGCCTTACGCGCACGCGCGAGCTGCTCGGCCTCACCTCCGTAGAGGCACAGATCCTGCCGGAGCTCGACCCTGGTATCGCGCTGTGGAAGGTCGGACGGCGCTCCTTTCTCGTCCAGCATCGGCTGAGTGCGCTCGAGCTCGAGCTCGTCGAGGCGGAGCCGGCGCCGGTGGCGGTGTCGAGGTGGCCGTATTGGTAGCCGAGGCCGAGGTGGCCGCCGGGGCGTCGGGCGATGAACCAGGCGATGGTGCGCCGGAACCGGGCGGCGTGGACGGGGCCGTGGGGGTCGGCGGGGATGGCCTGCTCGGTGAGGTGGTGGGTGTCGCAGTAGGCGTTGACCCAATCGATGAGCCGGGCCACGTTGCGGTTGATCCGGTGGACGGTGCGGGTGTCGCCGGCGGGACCGCGCCGCGGGAGGGGCTTCTCGAACGACTCGAAGGGGAACAGGTGCCGGCCGGGGGTGAGGCCCTCGAGGATGGTGACGGCGCGGGCGACGGCGAGGCGGGCGATGCCCCGCCCGGCGCCGAGGTGGGGAACCAGCCCGGCTCGGCCTGAGCCAGGCTCCGCTCGGAGGCCGTCGCCGTCAGGCGGTGGCGGGCCAGCCCCCCTCCGCCTCGCCCCGCACCTCGACCGCCAGCCGGTTGAGCTCGGCCATCACCCGAGCCGAGTGCATCCGCACCTCCATGAGCTCGGCGTGGGTCGCCGCCATCAGGTCGAGGTCGTCCACCCGGGCGGCCAGCACGTCGATCCGGTCGGGCGCCAGCCCGGCGCAGGCGGCGTCCTCCACGTCCTCGACCCGCCGCTCGAGCCGCTCCACCCGCACCGCCAGCCGTTGGGCGGCCTCAGCGACCCCCGCCACCGCCTGCTCGATCCGTTCCTGGGCTTCGGCGGCCGTGTTCCGGCCCTCCCGTCGCCACCGCCCCACGCCCGCACGCTACCGAGCGGCCGCCTCCGGGTGGTGGACCGGGTTTGGAGGGCGGTGCTTCCACCGGTATCCTCGATCTCACGCCGCGGGGTGGAGCAGTCTGGTAGCTCGTCGGGCTCATAACCCGAAGGTCGCGGGTTCAAATCCCGCCCCCGCCACCAACCAATGTGCCGGTCCGAGCCGGTGCGAGCGCACCGGCCCTACTGCTTGGTAGGCAAACTTCTAACGTTTCTTCTGAGATGTGAATCACCCTCGGAGAGAGGACGTGGGCGCGTGGGGGTGGAGGGGCGCGGGCCCCGTGGCGAGGGAAGTGCTGATGTTGCTGGTAGGGGTCAGGCGGCAGGTTCGAGAGTGACGCGGTGGCCCATGGCTTCGAGTTGCGCGACGAGACGACGTTGGCGGGCGTCGCTGTTGCGGCGCTTGTCGAAGTAGTCCCCGCCGAGGTCGTTGTAGGGCTCGCCGGTGCTGAGGAGATGCCAGGCGATCACGAGGATTGAGTGCCCGACGGCGACCGCCGCTCGTTGCGGTCCGCGTCGGCCGCGGATCTGGGCGTACTGGGCGCTGAGGT
>JAHWJM010000496.1 GCA_019348435.1 Actinomycetota bacterium | reverse complement strand
GCCCCCGCAGGACTATATCGCCCACTCCGTCTCGGCGCTAGGGCGCTAGGTCGCGGCGGGAGTTTGCCCGCTACGGCCTAAGTGCTGCCTACATCTATAGGCCGCGTGGCGGTTATAGGGCTGGTGAGGCTGTCTCGGAGGACGCGCCGTTGTAGCCTCTCAAGGGATGCGGCGCGTGGCGTCTGTCTCGCCGTGTGTGTGGTTATGGCCACTGCCTGCGGCCGGTCCGGCTCCATCAGCTCGACCCCATCGGAGCCGCCGCGCCCTGCCGAAGCCTCTTTGTGTCAAGAGCCCGGTTTCGGGCGCGTCGAAGCAGACCCGGCGTCGAGGGGCGTACGGTTGTTAGTGGCCCGGGTGTGACTGGTCCGAAGAGCCGGCGTTCAGGATGCGAGCCGGCCACGCTGGACTACAGAGACGTTCCTGAGTGTCCACCCGGGCCGCTCATCTCAGCGGCGGCCGAGGTCGACCTGGAGCTGGCGCCACACGGCATCGGACACCCGCCGCTTCAACGCCCGCACGGCCTCTTTGGGGGTCTTGCCCTCGGCGAGCTTGCGTTCGTAGAAGGCACGGCCCGGGGTGCCGGCGTGGCCGATCTGGGTGACGGCGATGAGGTGCATGGCGTGGTTCAGCTTGCGGTTCCCGCGCGGGTTCAACCGATGCCGAGCCCTCGGACCGCTGGAGGCTTCGATCGGGGCGGTCCCGTTGTAGGAGGCGAACTTCTCCTTGGTCGCGAACCGGGCTGGATCACCGGCATATCCCAGGATCAGCGCGGCCACGATCGGCCCGACCCCGTAGACCTCGAGCAGCGTCGTGCCCGACGCGTCGACGGCCTCGGCGATCCGGTCGCGCAGCAACTTGAGTTCGCGGTCGCAGCGGCGCACGTCGAGGACCAGGTCAGCGGCGAGGCTCTTGCGGGCGATGTCGACTGGGTTGTCGGTGCGCACCTTCCGCAATGCCGTCGAGGCGGCTTCAGCCTTGAGTTTCCTGGGCATCCCGCCGGGGATGAGCTCGATTAGCACCGCGTGCAGACGGCACACCGCCTGGGTGCGGCGGGCGGTGAGATCACCGAAGCGACGGACGAGCATCCGGATCGCCTGGCGGTGATCATCGGCGGCCACCCGGCGCAGTCCGCAGTGTCGTAGCCCGGCGATGGCGGTGGACAGGGCGTCGTTGGGGTCGTTCTTCGATGCCTTCGTCGAGCCCAGCAGTCGCACTTTGGCGGCAAGGGTGGCCGGGACGTCGATGACGTGCTCGCCCTCGGCCACGAGGCGCTGGGCCAACAGCTTGCCGAGCCCGTCAGCGGACTCCACCGCCCACGCCCGATTCTCGAACGGCGCCGCCCAGGCCAACAGCCGCATGGTCTGACAGCGGTCTGCGGCGAGCTGGAGCTCGGCCAAGGCCTGCTCTGTCTCGTCGATGGCCACCGCGGTGTGGGTGGCCTTGTGCGGGTCGATCCCGATGATGATCGTCACAGCGACTTCTCCTTCGTGAGCGCCAATGTGGTGCGTCACGACGGGCACTCCTGATGTGGGTTGGTGCTGCTCGCCTCTTTCGAGCCACGCCGTGACCGGACCCCGAACCGGCCGGCGCTTCGTTCGGAAGCCAACCCGACGATGCCGAGCAGCAGGCACTTCAAGAGCCAGCCAGCTCGAGACCCGAAGACGCTACGAGCACCAGCTCAGCGTCGCCCTCGATCCTCCATCAGGCACGTCGGTGCGGCTCACGTTGAAGCCGTCCAAGTCCGCGATCACCATGTAGGAGCGACTGGCGCCTGGCCGTTCGCACCGTTCGAGCGCTGATAGGAGCGGGTCCTTACCGAGACCAACGACAGCGCGACGATGACGGCGTCGGCGAAGGCCGAGAGGCAGTCGTCGAGCTTCGCCTCGCCAATGCAGAGCGGTGGCGACGGCTCGGCCGCCATGACCGCGTCCCAGGCGGTACCCGTCGCGAGCTCGCGCAGCCAGGACTCGCCGTCCGCCAGGAACGCGTCGGCCACCTCGGGGTCGTAGGCGCGCCCACGGCGGCGGCGGAGCGCATCCGCCGCCGCCGAGAAACCAACCATGCGGTTG
>JAHWJM010000495.1 GCA_019348435.1 Actinomycetota bacterium | reverse complement strand
GGGACTCGGCCTGGCGCAGCCGGACGCCGAGATCGACCTGATCAAGCGCGTCGTCGCCCTGCCGGGAGAGCGCGTGCGCATCCGGAAGGGAAACGTGTTCGTCAACGGGCGGCGCCTGCCCGAACCGTACGCGGAGCCGGAGAGCCGCAGCTTTCCTGCAACCGTCGTGCCGGAAGGCCACCTGTTCATGATGGGCGACAACCGGATGAACTCGCAGGACAGCCGGTTTCCCGAGCTCGGCCCGGTCCCGCTGGACAACGTCGTGGGGCGCGCGTTCGTCATCCTGTGGCCGCCGCGGTCGGCGGCGTCGCGCTGCTCACCGGTGGCGACGACAAGCCTGTGGCAGCGCCGACCACCCCTCCGCCGGTCACCTCCACTGCTCCGCGTCCGACTGTCAGCAGCCCGCCGAAGCCCGAGGACGTCGCCGCACAGCAGGCCAAGGCGGGTGGCGACGCCGCGCGACTCGAGCTGGACGGCAAGCTCGACGTCGGTCGTCCCGCGGCCGGGCGCGAGGATCCACGTCGCCCAGCCCAGGGTTCTGCGCCCCAGTTGCAGCTCGGCTGTGAGCACGCGTGCCGTTCGCGGCTTGACGGACAGGCTCATGCGCAAGCGCGCACCGAACGGGAGGCGCACGCGGGCGTCGCAGCGTTCGCCCGCAGGCTGCAGCGCGACGACGTCGGCGAAGCTGCGCGCGAGGCGCCACTGGTTGGCGGGATCGGACAGAGACCCGCGCAGCGCGTCGCCGTCAGCGGCGACGGTGCGCGTGGCGATGACGGGCCCCAGGCCGCAGTTCATGAGGCGGCTCCATATGGCGAGGAAGGCAAGTTCGATCATGGCCTGTTAGCGGCGCTGCGCGCCGCGGTCTTACCCCTGTGGTGCGCCGAATGGCGGCGACGCGTATGCGAGCAGGCTCTCGTAATCCTCTGCGCAGGCAGGGCAGCCGAGTAGGTGCGCGCGCATCCCCGGCACGCCGCGATCGGCGTCGCGCCCGGCGAGCGTCAGCTCGACGTAGCGATCGAGCTGCTCAAAGCACTCCTCACACGTCAACTGCGGGCCGAGCGGTCCGAGCAGCGCTGCGAGCAGCCGCTGGCGTTCAGCGCTTCGCGGGTCATTCATGGCTCGTGCTCCCGCTTGCCGTTGAGGCGATCTCAAAGCCGTCCGCGGCGAGCGCGGCGCGCAGCTTCTTGCGGGCGTCGTGCAGCGTCTTGTACAGCGCGCCGCGCGTCGTGTTCAGGCGCTCGGCGAGGACGTCGATCGGGACGCCGTTGAGCGTGATCGCAACAAGCACTTCGCGCTGGTGGGCGCTCAGGTGCTCGTCGATCGCGGCTCCCAGCGCGGTCAGCAGCTCGCTCTCGGCGACTTGCTCGTCAGGTGCCAGACCGCGCGACCCGAGGTTCGTCCAGGCTTCGGGCTCCACAGGCAGCTCGCGGCCCTGCCAGGCGCGGCGGCGCAGCTTCACGGCCGCCTCATAGAGCGCGAACTTGTACGCCCACGTCGTAAAGCGGCTGTCGCCGCGAAACTGCCCGAGCTTGCCTAGCACCGCGACAAGCGCGTCGTCGGCCGCCTGCTGGGCGAGATCGTCGTGATCGCCGCCGCGCAGATACGCCAGCCCGTGCCGGCGCCGCGAAACCTCAAAGCGCGCGGCACGCAACAGCAGCTCGTGCAGCCGGCCGACGGCGGCTTCGCGCGTCGGCCCTACCGCGGACAGCTCTTCAAGCCAGCGCCGCGAGTCGGCGTCCAGCGAGGTGGGGGGCGTGGGCGTGGCCGCGACGTCCACCGGGGCGCGCTTGGAGGCCACGCCCCGGACCGTAGCAGCGGCCGGCGCTGCGAGCATGACGGCTCGTGCGCGGCGGATCGCGGGCGCATCCGCGCGGCAGGCGAGGGCGCGCAGTATCACTGTGGCGGGACAGACGACGCGATCGGACCGATCGGCGTGCCCTGCGTCAGCCGCCGCGCACGCGCCGCGGCGAACAACGCCCGCGGCCGGCATCTCTGCTGCCCGAAGCGAACGTGTCTGTGTCTGGGCCATCACGTTGTGAGCGTCGCTCGACGCTCCCGTCTTACGTGCTCCCGG
>JAHWJM010000494.1 GCA_019348435.1 Actinomycetota bacterium | reverse complement strand
GTCCTCGCGGCGCTGGAACAACTGGCGGACGAGACGGCGGCCGAAGGCATCGTCTTGCGCCGGCCCGCGATGATCCCACCGACGGCGCGCGCGCACGCCGTCGGCACGATCGCGGAAACGCACGAGCTTGGTGCCTCATGGCGCCAGCGCTGCTACGAAGCCTTCTGGTCGTCGGGCGCAGATCTCGACGACATCCCCACGCTGGTCGCGCTCGCCGAATCGTCCGGCTTGCCCGCCGGCGACCGCTGCATGCTCTCTACCACGCGGATCGACCGCGGGATCTTGTAGCGAGCGACGCGGCTGGCGAGATGGTCCTCGACGTCGGCCTGGCTCGGCGGTGCAGCCCCCTCACGGACCTGGATGACGGCGGCGACGCGCTCACCCCAACGGTCGTCGGGTACGCCGGCAACGACGGCATCGACGATGTCGGGGTGGCTCTTCAGGGCCGACTCGACTTCCTCGGGAAAGATCTTCTCGCCGCCGGAGTTGATCGTGACCGCGTCGCGGCCGAGCAGCTCGATCGTCTGCGCGGGCGTCTTGGCGAAATCCGGCCCCGGATCGAGGATGAGCTGCTCCTCGCGCACTCCCCGCGACCGCGCCAGGGCCATGCGCTCGCGCAGGAACGAAACGACGTCGGCGGTGACGTCGTCGTACAGATCCGGATCCTGCAGGCGCTGCTTGGGCGCGGCGCGGGTGTGCATGAGCACGAGCGCTGCGCCCGTCGCGGCGCAGACATCGGCCAGCTCGGGGTCGCGCAGGCCGCTGACGTCGTTGACGATCGCCGCGCCCGCGTGCAGCGCCGCCGCTGCGACCGCCGGCTTGTAGGTGTCGACCGACACGACCGCGCCGAGGTCGCCGGCGAGCCGCGAGATCAGGGGCACGACGCGCTCGATCTCCTCCTCGACCGCCACCGCCGGACGCAGCGTGATGCCCGACTCGCCGCCGACGTCGAGGATGTCGGCACCCGCCGCCAGCAGCTGCCGCCCGAGCTGCACCCGCGCCTCCAGATCCGGATAGGCGCCCGCATCGGAGAAGGAGTCCGGCGACGCGTTGACGATCCCCATCAGCCACGGCCGAGCGCCGAGCGCGAGCGTGCGACCCGCGACGGCGACGGTGTGGAAGGGCATCGCGAACGCGCTAGCGCACGCGCACGGTGCGCCGCGAGGTGCGCTCGTTACCGGCGCGGTCGCTCGCCGTGATCTGCAGCGGATAGCTCCCGCTGCGCCGGTAGCGATGCGAGGCGCGCACGGAGGACGTCCCACGACCGCCCTTCGTGCGGTCACCCCACGACACGACGATCGATCGCACGCCGGTCGCGGTGCGCCCGGGCAGACCCGGGTCGCGCGCGCGCACCGACAGCGTGACGACGCGCCCCTTGCGCTGGTAGCGCACGACGAGCGACGGGGCGCGGGCGTCGACGCGCAGGGTGCGCGTGCGGGTGCGCTTGCTCTGCCCGCGCACGTCGACCGCGACGACCTGCCAGCGATGCCTCCCCGCCGGCAGTGGAGCCGGAAGCCGCAGGAAGGTGTCCGTCGTCTCCCCCACAGGGCTGCCGTCGACGGAGACGACGTAGCGGAGCGCCCCCCAGAGGTTGAACGACGGCTTCCAGCTCAGCCTCGGATGCGCCGGCTGGCAGCAGCGCTGCGACGTGTAGCCCGCGAAGAAGCCCGGCGGGCGGTCGAGGTAGCCCGCGACGATCCGGCGGTCCTCCGGACCGCCCTGCACCCAGGCGACGACCGCGCCGCTCGAACGGTCCACCGCCACGTCGAAGCCGAGGGCGGCAGCGACCGCGCCGAGCTCCGGCCGCGACAGCAGCGCCTCAGGCCCGAGCTTGCGGTCCTCGATCGTGCGCACACGGACGTACGGCGCCTCGCCGGCGCCGCCCACGACGGCGCCGATCAGCCCGTCGTTGTTCTCGGCGACCGCCGGCACGACGGCGGGCGTCGCGACGCTCGGGACGAACAGTCGACCGCCGGCGCCGAACACGTCGCGGTCGGTCATCGCCATCATCGGCTGGCCGGTCTGGGCGCCGGTCGTCACCGCGACCGCCACGCCGCGACCGTTGAGGTCGATCCTCGG
>JAHWJM010000493.1 GCA_019348435.1 Actinomycetota bacterium | reverse complement strand
AGGCGCGCACCTGCCGCATCCGGACGTCAAAGAGGCGAAGCGCGTGAAGGTCTCGATCACGTCGGACCGGCCCCTGCGGATCGAGGCCGACGGCGAGGTGCTTGGCTACAGCCCGGCGCGGTTCGAGCTCCTGCGCGACGCGATCTCTCTCAAGATCTAGGCCTTATCCGCAGACCCGCCCGGGTTTTACCGCTCGAGCTGGAAGAAGCCGAGCATGTCGGCGACGAGCCGCTGCGGGTATTCGATGGGCACGAAGTGGGTCCCCTTGTCGTACACGACCTTCTCCGCGTTCGGGAGACGTCGCGTCATCTCGTCCGCCATCCCGAGCGTCGTGAACTTGTCGCGCCGTCCCGCAACCACCAGCACCCGAGCCAGAACCTCCGAGAGAACCGAGGGGTCGGCGTCCCCGACGACCTCCTCGTAGATCTGGAGCAGAGCCCGGAGGTCGCACGCCGCCAGGCTCTTCAACACGTCCACGAGAGCGTCGACGTCCGCCGTCGGCCCGATGATTCCCGACTGGCGCACGACGCCGGCGATCTCCGGCCGCTCGACGAAGGCGCGGAACGGGGCCTGAAGCGAGGGCGCGAAGCGTTTGCCGAACCGCGCTCCGAGCGGGAAAAGCGAGGAGATCTCGAAGTACCTGAACAACCCTCTGAATCCGCGTCCGAAGCCCCCGCAAACGATGAGGACCGAACCGACCCGCTCCGGATACCGCCGCGCGATCTCGACCGCCACCCGCGTCCCGGTGCTCCATGCCGCGACGTCAAACCTGTCGGCGCCGGACGCGTCGGCAACGGCCATCGCATCCTTGGCGTGAGCGACGGCATCGAGTCGCGGCGACAGCGGCTCGGCCGAGCGGTGCAACCCTCGGTAGTCCCAAGCGAGGAGCGGACGCTGAGCCGCCACCTCGTCGATGACGCGGCGCCAGGCGGACAGGTCCGGCCCGATGGCGTTCACCAGCAAGATCGGGGGCCCGCCGGGACCTGGGAGCCGGTACCCGGCGATCTGGGTGCCGTCAAAGGACTCGACGACGCGCGTCTCCGCGACGATCCCGCTCATCCCGTGTCTGCATCCCGAACGTCACGCGGATCCTTCGGCAGCTTGTGGAGAGGGAGCCCTCGCTCGCGCTCGATCTCGGCGCGATGCGCATCCACCTGCCGCCGGGTCTCGCGACGACTCCACCCGAACTCGCCGGCGAGCAGCTTCGCGGCCGCGCCCGTGGATCCGATCCCCGCTTCGGGATCCACCAATCCCAGCCGCGTTCGTCGCATGAGCAGGTCATTCAGGTGCGTCGCCATCTCGGCGCGGGCGGTATAGACCGCCTCCGCCGCAATGGGATCCAGTCCGTCGACAAGCGCGTCGGTTAGCTCCTCGGCATGCGCGACATCGAGGACGTCGAGCGCTCGACGAGCAAGTCCGCTGCGTCGCGCGAGTTCGTCTCGCGCACGCGCGAGAACCTCGTCGATCTGCGGGGGCGCTCCCGTCTTGTAATCAATGATGGCCAGGCTGCCGTCGCTCATGCGGTCGAGCCGATCGGCGCGGGCGGTCAGCGCGAAGTCTGGGGTTACCGCGATCCGTCCCGTGCCCTCCACGTGACGCTCCACTACGTTTTCGCGCGACGCCTCAACCCGCACGAACCAGCGCGCGATGCGTTCGAAGCGCGGCCACCAGAGCGCGATGACCTCGGGAAACTCCGCGTAACGGGCGAATGCTGCGCGCCCGACTTCGAGAAGCCGATCAAGGACGCGTGGTTCGAGTTCAACGAGCGCAGCGTCAAGAACTACCGGATCATCGACGCCGACCAGCCGGCCAAGGGTCCAACCGCCGGTTCGAGCGCTGCGCCCGCCCCCAAGCTCCCGGCCATCCCGCCCGCCGCCGCGACGAAGTGACGCGCGGTCGACGGGGCCGACGCCCGGCCCGGTCGGTTTGTGAGCGCACGGCTGGTAGATCACGGCGAGCTGGGTTGAGGTGGTGCTCGTGGAGCAGCGCTTCGTCGACGCCAACGGCCTGCGGTTCGGGTACCTCGAGGCAGGTAGCGGGCCCCTCGTGCTGCTCGTGCATGGCTTCCCGGACACGCCGCTGAC
>JAHWJM010000492.1 GCA_019348435.1 Actinomycetota bacterium | reverse complement strand
GACGACGTTCATGCTCCACCTCAACGGCCTGCTGAGGGGAGAGGGCCGGCTCGAGGTGGCCGGCCTGGAGGTGGGCAAGGACGTCCTGCACGAGCTGCGCGCCCGCGTCGGCCTGGTCTTCCAGGACCCCGACGATCAGCTCTTCATGCTCACCGTCGCAGAGGACGTCGCCTTCGGCACCCTCAACCTGAGTCTCGACGGGGCCGAGGTGCGCCGGCGGGTGCACGACGCGCTGGCCGCCGTGCGGATGGAGGACCGCGCGCAGCGCGGGCCGCACGAGCTGTCCATGGGCGAGCGCCGGCGCGCCGCGATCGCCACCGTGCTGGCCATGCATCCACGCCTGCTGGTGCTCGACGAGCCATCGGCCAGTCTGGACCCGCGCTCGCGCCGGGGGCTGGTGGAGATCCTCGCCGGCCTTGACCAGACGATGCGGGTGACCACGCACGACCTGCCGCTCGCGGCCCAGCTCTGCGAGCGCGCGGTCGTGCTGGCCGGTGGGCGGATCGTGGCCGACGGGTCCTGCGAGGAGGTGCTGGCCGACGAGGCTGCCCTCGCCGCCCACGACCTCGAGCTGCCGCTGGGCTTCGACCTCGGCCGCGTCGTGACGATCCACCGCGAACGGAGGGGCGCATGAGCCACAACGAGCACGGCCACGACTGTGTCGTGGCCGTGCCGCCCTGCGCTGTGGTGCGGTCGAGGCGCCGCTAGGGGCGCGAGCGTCCGACACCCGTGGGCGGGTCGGCCCCTTCCGGTGAGCCGACTACTTCCGGACGGCCGCCGCCGTTCCCCGCCGGCGGGTTGGCGGAGTCGGAACGCCCCGGGGTCACGCCGACGGGCGGGCCGGCGGTGTCGGGACGCGACTCTGCGCCGGGCCGTCCGGACCCATCCGGGCGCCTACTGTCCCCCGTGTTGGCGCCTCGGTCGCGCGCCCGCTCGGCCGCCGTCTCGGGCCCGAACGCACGCCGCTGCTCGGGCGAGGCCTCGCCCTGGCCCTGCGCGCGCTTGGACGTCTCCGAGCCGAACGAGTCACGCTTGTCCGCGTTGCCGGCCCTGTCCTGGGCGCCCGCGGACTCCCCGTCCTTGTGCTTCTCCCCGTCCTTCCCGCGCTCGGCGCGGCGTGCCTCGGCGCACTTCTTCTTGGCCTCGGCGGGCAGCTCCTTGCCGCTGGCCAGCTCGGCCACCTGCTGGCCAAAGGCGCAGCCACGACGGTCTTCGGGGGGGATGCCGGCGATGAAGTCGCGCACGGCGTTCTCACGCGCCTGGGCGGCGCGCTCCTCGCCCGTGACCTGGTTGGGCAGGCTCAGGCCGAGCTTCGTGAAGGCGGTGCTGGCAGGATCGGGCAGGTCGACGCCGGCGACGGCCAGGCTCGTGCGGAACAGGTCGGCGTTGTCGCCGTGGAACTCGTGGGTCAGGACCTGGCAGATCGCGTTGGGGCTGACGCCGTTCTTCTTGGACAGGCCGCAGCCGTCGTCGAAGCGGAATTCGGATTCGGGGATGCCGAGCGTGTTCTTGAGGAACGCGCCCATCGCGGCCGTGCCGTTCTGCCAGGAGCCGGCGTCGCGCCCGCCGGTGGACTCGAAGCCCAGGCGCTTGCACAGGCTCTCGGCGTACACGTTCATGCTGTCCTTGTTCAAGCGGTTCAGCACCGCCGGCAGCGGCGTCTCGTGGATGGCCACGACCTTCCACCCGTCGCCGGCGTTGGCGCCGCCGAGGCGCTTCCGGCGGATCGTGCGGTCGCGGCGCACCTTGCCCGTCACCTCGATCCCGGCTGAGCGCAGCGTCTCGGCCAGCACGGTGGCGACGAACTCGCGCGCCTCGTCGGAGGCTTGCTGGCCGCCGACCGGCCGCTCCTGTCGGACCTCGCCCGGTCCGGTGACGACCGGCCCGCCGCCCTCCAGCAGCGCCATCGGGTTGATGCCGAAGACGAAGAACAGGATCAGCGCGACGACGATGAGGCCGATGCCGCCCCCGCCGGCGCGCCGGATGCCGCCCCCGCCGCGCCCATGGCCGCCCGGCAGATTGCCGCCCCCGCCGCGCCCGAAGCCGCCCGGCAGGCCGAAGCCGCCGCCTCCGCTGCGCCCGCGAACATCCT
>JAHWJM010000491.1 GCA_019348435.1 Actinomycetota bacterium | reverse complement strand
CGCCCTGCAGTACCTGCGCCACAACCTCACCCTGGCGCTGTCCACCGAGGACGTCGTCGAGGGCGTGACCGCATTCTTCGAGAAGAGGGAGGCCGAGTGGAAGGGCCGCTGACCACGCCGTCGATGCTGCGTCCGCTGGTGGACGACCTCCACGCCCGGCGCCAGCAGGCCCGCCAGGGCGGCGGCGAGGAGAAGGTGGCCAAGCAGCACGCGGCCGGGAAGCTCACCGCGCGCGAGCGGCTCGACCTTCTCATGGACGAGGGCACCTTCACCGAGCTGGGCATCCATGGCCAGCCCCACTTCTCCCAGCAGGCCATGGCCGGCCGCGAGGCCCCGGCCGACGGCGTGATCACCGGCTACGGCCGCGTCGACGGGCGCTTCGTCGCGGTGGCCGCCTACGACTCGCTCGACGAGGCGATCCGCCTCGCGAACGACAGCCGCTACGGTCTTCAAGCGGCGATCTTCACGAATCGGCTCGCCGATGCGATGACGGCGTTCCAGTCGCTCGACTTCGGCGGCGTGCTCGTCAACGAGGTGCCGACGTGGCGGGCCGATCAGCAGCCGTACGGCGGCGTGCGCGACAGCGGCAACACCCGAGAGGGACCGGCCTACTCGATCCGCGAGATGACCGAGCTGCGCATGGTCGTGCTCAGCCCCTGAGGCGTTCTGGGCGGCCGACGCATCATTCGGCGTTCTGGGCGGCGCTCGCATCGGTTTCCGATGCCCGAGCCGCCCAGAGACGACAACGAGTCGCCCCGGTAACACGAGGATGCGCAGAACTGGTGTCAGCCGACCTCGACAACATCGCCCTCGCCGACCGCCGGCAGACCTGGGCTCAAACCCTGCGCATGGGCACGCGCGGCCGCAACCCGGTGCGCGAGCTGAGCTGCGCCGTCGCCCTGGACATGCTGCGCCGCCGCGTCCTCGAAGCGCGCGGCGGCGGCCAGCGTCGCGATGCGCGCGGTGAGGGCGTCGACCACCCGCGACGGGTCGCCGGTGACGGCCGCGGCGTACGCCTGCGCGTGGGCGGCGTAGGCCTCCACCGACTCGCCCTCGAACGGGCCGAGGCAGGGCGCGCCGCAGCGCCGCATCTCGGCCAGGACGCACGCCGCGGACGGTGTCCGGATCGACAGGCGCTTGGTGCACTGGCGCAGCGGCAGCGCCTCGTGCACCGCGGCGACGGCCAGCTCGGCGGTCGCGGCCCGGCTGAACGGCCCGAGGTAGACCGCCCCGTCGTCGAGGACCTTGCGCACCGTGGACAGCCGGGGGAACGCCTCGACCGTGAGCTTGACCCAGAGCGCCTTGTCCGGGCGCTTGCTGCGGCGGTTGTAGCGCGGGCTGTGCTCGGCGATCAGCCGGAGCTCGCGCACCTCGGCCTCCAGCGCGGTGCTGCACACGACCGGGTCGACCCGCTCGGCCAGCCCGACCATCTCGGCCATCCGGGTGCGGGTCTCGCTGGCGGTGAAGTACTGCCGGACGCGGCTGCGCAGGTTGGTGCTCTTGCCGACGTAGAGCACCCGCCCGCGGCCGTCGCGGAACAGGACGAGGGGGGTGCCGAGGACCGTCCGGGCCAGGGGCCGCCACCCGGTCAGCGCCCGGGGGAACGGCGGCGGCATGTTGAGGTCGCCGAGCAGCACCCGCGGGCCGGGCAGCCTGCCCAGCTCGCCGGTCAGCGTCCGCAGCTGCTTGCCGTTCCACAGCGGGACGAACGACAGGTGCGTCGTCGCGATCGTCATCCGCCCGTGCGGCGTCTCGACGACCGCGGCGAGCCCGACGCGCGGCCCGCCGCCGTCGCCTTCTGGCTCTACGCGGCGGCCGGCGCTCTGGTCGCCGTCGCGCCGCCGCTCGCGCTGAGCAGCGGGCTCGATGACGCGGACGCCGCGGTCCTCGCGCTGCTGTGGTCCACGTTGGGCGCCGGCGCCCTGGCGGATTTCTCGCAGGGCTACGAGACGGGCTTCGGCATCCTCGTCGTCGCGGGCATCGTGACGGTCGGCGCGATCACCGTGCTGCTCGCGGGACGGTTCCGTTCCGTCGTCCGGCTGCTGCGGACCTACGTGCCGATGGGCCGGTGGCAGGTCAGCCTGCGCACCGCGG
>JAHWJM010000490.1 GCA_019348435.1 Actinomycetota bacterium | reverse complement strand
GGTGCCCTACACGGAATACAAGTTCGAGAAGTACACGCACGGGCGTGCCGAGACGATCTTCGTCTACAACTTCTTCGTCGTCCCCGGCCGCGGCGCGGTGGACGACATCAAGGGCGTCCACGAGGCCGCCGAGGACTACGAGCGGCGGTTCTTTGGCGCCGCCCAGTTCCAGGTGGTGATGCAGGAGGGCGTCGTGCCCGACGCCCGCGTCCGCCGACGGATTTTCGCCTCGCTCCTGCGCTCCCACCCGGAGCTGATCACGACTCTGAAAAAAGACGGGATGACCCATGAACCGAGATAACCGGGACATGCAACTTGCGCCCTTCAACGGCTACGGCACCGCGCCCTACGGCAACGGCGGCGGCCTGTTCGCGGAATCCGATGATCAGCCGATCGCCTGAGTGAGGGATGGGCTGCCGGACCTCGATGTCGGCTTCGAACGACGACGCGTAGAGCGTAGGGAACATCTCTTTCGTGAACGCGCTGCGAAGCACCTCGCGAACGGCATCGGTCGACACCACTCGAGTGATGCCCAAACGGCTCGCTAACTGGGTGGCGATCGTCGACTTGCCGACGCCGTCCGGACCGAGGAAGAGCACGTGCAGCCCGCCGACGCGCGGCGCCGCCCAGCGCTTGATGCGACGGAGCTGCTTGTCGAGCACGCGGCAGAGGAGTCCGAGCGGCTGCGCCAGGTGCCCGTGGGCCCCGGCTCGCTGAGCACGTCCGCGGCCCCGTACAGCCGCGGGTCGCCTCGACGGGCGGGCGGGCGGCCGACCGAGGGGCCGACTCGGCCGGGCGAGTCGTTCACCGCCTGGTACCAGAGCTCGTTGGCGCTGGAATGGTGGTTGTACATGCTCCAGAGCACGTCGCGCCCGTCGCGGCCGATGTAGATGTACTTGGCCTTGGGCGAGAAGACGAGCGCGTCCACCGGCAGGTGCGTCTTGAGGAAGCGGCGATGCGTCTGGGCCTCGACGGCCGGCAGCTTCACCTCCTTGGGCGGAATGCGCAGATCGAGCCAGGGGGAGATCTCGGCGACGTTCACGTCCTCGGCCCCGTTGAAGAGGAGCTGGGCGACGATCTGCTGGGTCCAGGTGGTACCGGACTTGGCGTAGGTGCCGATGACGATGTCGTCGCCGTCGCCGAAGTCCTTGATGTAGTCGCCCTGCCACCCGGCGGTGTGGTTGAACAGCTGCAGCACGGTGACCTTCTCGGCCGCCTCGGCGTCGGCCCGGCGCCGCTCGGCGTCGATCGTCTCCTGGCTGCGGGCCAGCGTGCCGCCGATGTCGGCGACCACCAGGCGCAGCTCCGTCCGCTCGGCGTCCATACCGGCACGCATCAGCAGCATCACCTGGCCGAAGCTGATGAGCACGACGCCGAACATCGCGAGCACCGGGGATCCGCGGCCGGTGCTGGCGGCGATGTCGACGCGGTAGAGAAGGTCCATGGCGTGGAGGCCGAGGCCAGACAGCCAGATGCCGGCGCCGGCAGCGACGAGCATCCCCGGCAGCGCGAGACCCTCCACCAGCGGCAGCTGATGCCGGCGGCCGTACGAACGGAGGATGAGTGCGGCCGCGACGGCGGCAGCCAGGGCCAGCGCGACGACCCACCGCACGTCGCCCGGCTGCAGGGCACCGGGTTCGCCGGCCACCGCGCCACGCCACAGCTCGAGGCTATCCGTCGGCAGCCCCAACGCCTCCCGCGCGTCGAGCAGCGGCTCGCGCAGCCAGCGGACGAGGAGAAAGACCAGAAACGGCGGGAAGATGGTCGCCGAAAGGACACCGAGCGTGGCCATCGCCGAACCGGCCAGCGGCCCGCGGTTCCACGATCCGAGCCGGCCGAGGAGCTCCCCGGCGATCCAGCCGATGATCGTGCCGGCGATGAACACGGTCAGGGTGACCGGCAGTGCCTGCTCGATGAGCTCGATGACCGGCGCGCCGCCGAACGAGGTGCCCAGGTCGCCCCGGGTCAGCCCGAGCATGAAGTCGACATACTGCTCCGGCAGCGGACGGTCGAGGCCGGCCGCGCGACGCGCCGCATCGAACGCCCCGAAGCCGCCCAGCAGGAACTGCGTCGCCCACGAGTAGGGCACCCAGACCTGC
>JAHWJM010000048.1 GCA_019348435.1 Actinomycetota bacterium | reverse complement strand
CACCAGGCCGATCAGCCCTTCTGGATCTGGATGCGGCGGCGCTTGGCGTGCTCGGGCTTCGGGACGTGCACCGTCAGGACGCCCTGGTCGAGCGTCGCCCGCACCTCTTCGGTGTCGCTGATGCCGGGGAGGTTGACCCGGTAGTCGAAGCGGCCGACGCGCCGCGACGAGCGGCGCAGGATGCCGCGGCGCTTGCGCTCCTCGATATCACCGCTGATGCTCAGCTCGGTCCCGTGCAGCTCGATGCTGATGTCCTTCTCCTTGATGCCGGGAAGCTCGGCCTCGACGACCCAGGCGTCGTCGGCCTCCTCGACGTCGACGGCGGGCGCCCACCCGAGCACGCTGCCGAGTGTCTCGTCACCCGGCTGCCAGAGCGAGTCCATGAGGCGGTCGAGCCGGTCGCGCAGCTCTTCGAGCTCGCGTCGCGGGTCCCAGCCGGCGGGCGCGCCCGGTGCCGGACGGGCGCGGGCGTCATCATCGCTTCGGCGCAGGAGCGGCAGTGCCATCGTTCACTCCTTTCCTCGAAGTTCTGAACCGTCAGCCAGACGCGCTGGCCCATATGTTCTGCTGACTAGGCCGCCGGGCGCGACTTGCAACCGCTGCGGCGCGCACCGGCGATCATCCGGATCTCGATGCGCGCGGGGCGGGAGGGCACCGCGAGGGAGACGAACTCGCGCAGAGGTCCGGTGTGGCGGCAGAATGGGCAATCCAGGTGCTCAGAGAACCTCACGGCGCGGCCGCCCAGGGCGACAGGAGCGTCGCAGCGCGGGCAGGCGAGCGTCGCGGGGCCCAGCCGCCAGGGGCGTGAGGCATGACGCTCCTCGTGCGCGGCCGCGCGCGCGGTGATCGGCTGCGCGCGAGGTGCATCGGAGCCGTCGGTTCCGCGCTGGAACGCCATCCGTCCAGTTTAGGACCCCGCCGTGCACGTCGACGACCGGCACGCAGGACGAGTCGCTCGAGCCGTTCGGGTGCGACGAGTGGCTCGCCGAGCTCGACGACCAGCAGCTCGCCGCGCTGCTGCGGGGCGAGGGGGCCGAGAGCACGATCAAGGTCGTGCGCCGCGACAAGGTCGTGATGTCTGAGAAGAAGTGACCGTCAGCCGCGCGAACGCGCGCCGACGCCCGTCAGGAACTCGCGCACGCGCAGCAGCCCGGCGCCGCCGGGCTCCAGGGGGGCGGTGTCAAGCCCCTCGCCGCGGCGCATCCCGTCGATCAGCTCGAGCAGCGCCTCGCCGGCGGTGTGGGCAGGCGTCCAGCCGAGCTCCTCGCGCGCGCGTGTCGTGTCCATCAGCGGCACGCCGAGCGCGAGGTCCAGCCATCCCGGGGGCGTCGGCTGCAGGCGCAGCTTCCACGCGGCGTCGACCGCCATCCGCAGCGCGCGCGGGGGCACCGCGACCGGGCGCGCCTCGAGCAGCCGGGCCAGCTCGGGCGGGTCGAGCACGGGCTCGGCGGCGACGTTGAACGCACCGCGCACGTCGCGCGTCAGCGCCAGGTGGTAGGCCTCGCCGACGTCGAAGGAATGCACGGCCTGGAAGCGCAGCCGGTCGATCGCGGGCACGATCGGGATCAGCCGCCGGCGCAGCAGCGCAGTCGGCAGCAGCGGCCCCGCGAACAGCCGCCGGATGCCGGACGCAGCCTCGCCCTTGAAGATCAGGCCGGGCCGCAGGCGCACGACGCGGATGTCCGGATGCGCCGCCTCGAAGCCGTCGAGGATCGCCTCGACGTCGGACTTGTCGCGCGAGTAGAACGAGGTCGGGATGCCGTCCGTCGGCCAGCTCTCGTCGACGTGGCGATCCTTCGGTCCAGGGGAGTAGGCGCCGACCGAGGACGCGTAGACGATCGCGCCGACGCCCGCCGCGGCCGCGGCCTCGAACACACGCCGCGAGCCGTCGACGTTGACGCTGCGGGTCACCCGGCGATCGCGCGAAGGCTGGATCAGCCACGCGAGGTGGACGACGGCGTCGACGTTGCGAAACGCGCCCACGAGGTCGTCGGTGACGATGTCCGCGCAGAGCCAGGTCGTGCGCGGGAAGGAGAGCTGCGGCCGGCGCCGCGCGATGCCCACGATCTCCTCGATCGAACCGTCGTCGCCGAGCGCGCGCAGCAGGCTGGTCCCGAAGTTACCGGTGGCGCCGACGACGGCGACGCGCATCAGATGGCGCGCAGCGGGCGGGGGGGAGCGAGCGGAGCGGGTGCCACGGCCTCGCGATTACCCCGCATCCGGCCGACGTCAACGCCGTATCTCGGACCGCTCGCCGAAGCGGCCGGCCGGCGGCGATCGACGGCCGCCGCGGCGCCGCAATCCGGGGGATGGCCCGGCAGGCGGCGGGTAACAGGTGACGAGCCCTATCCACCATCGAGGAGGTGCTGCTGATGAGCACGCAGACCGAGACCGGCCAGGTCACCGGAACGAAGGACAAGGACTACAACATCATCTGGTTCACGGAGTCGTGCCTCGACAACGTGCTGCGGATGGAGACCTACATCCAGGATGCCGAGAGGGCCGGCGACGAGGAGCTCGCGACGCTGTTTCGCAAGGCGCAGGGCGAGAGCCGCAAGGGCGCCGAAGAGGGCAAGAAGCTCCTCCGGGCGCGGCTTTCCTCGTAGCGGAGGATGCACGACGACGAGACACACGACCCCCCGCCCCACGACCAGGAGTCCAGTGAGCCGCTCGGGCCCGTGACGCCCGACGACGAGACCCCGCTGGGCGACACGCCCGAGGCGCACGACGAGATCAGCGCGCACGACCTGCCCCTCGACCACCCGGGACGCGAGGAGGCCGAGCGCCGCGCCGGCGGCCCCGAGGAGATCACGCGCGGAGATACCTGAGCGGCCTGCCGGTGCGCCGCGCTCGCGGCGCGCTGGCAGACTGCGCGACGTGAACACGGCGCCGCGGACCGAGCTGCTGCTGCCCGGCGGCGTCGATGCCTCGACCGCAGCCGAGCGCCTCGCCGAGCACCTCGCGGTCGTCACCCAGCGCGCGCAACGCACGGACCGCACCTTCTGGGACACCTTCGACGGGAGGCTGCACGCCGCTGGCCTCGCGCTCGTCGACACCGGCAGCCGCCTGGCGCTGACCGACGCGCAGACCTACGCCGAGCACGCGGCCGCCGATCTCCCGCGCGGCCTGCGTCGCGTCGCGGCCGTCGATCTGCCGCCCGGAGCGCTGCGCGAACGGCTCGAGCCGATCGTCGAGATGCGCGTCCTCGAGCCGACCGTGCGGGTCCGCAGCCGCCTGCTGCCGGTCAACGTGCTCGACGATCTCGGCAAGATCGTCGTGCGCCTGCACGCCGAAGAGCCGACCGTCCTTCCGGCCGAGGGAGAGAAGATCGCGCTGCGCGCGCGCCTGAACGTCGCGGGCGTGCGCGGTTACGACGCCGACTACGAGCGGGTGCTCGCGCTGCTGACGGGCGATCTCGATCTGCAGCCCGTGGCGCAACCGCTGCACGACGAGGCCGTCGCGGCGGCCGGCCGCGCGGTCGGCGGGACGTCGTCGAAGCTGCGCGTGGCGCTGACGCCCGACATGCGCGCCGACGCCGCCGCTGTTGCGGTGCTGCGCCGGCTGCTCGAGATCATCGAGGCCAACCTGCCCGGCACGCTGACGGGGGCGGATACGGAGTACCTGCACGACCTGCGCGTCGCGGTGCGCCGCTCGCGCGCGCTGCAGCGCGAGCTGCGCGGCGTTTTCCCACCGGAGCCGCTGCGGGTCTTTCGCGCCGAATTTCGCGAGCTGCAGATCCTGACGGGGCCGACGCGCGACCTCGACGTCCAGCTGCTCGATTTTCCCGACCTCGTCGCGACGCTGCCGGCGCAGACGGCAGCGAGCGTCGCGCCGCTGCGCGCGCTGCTCGAGCAGCGGCTCGCCGCGGAGCGCGCGACGATGGTGCGCGGGCTGCGCTCGGCGCGCACGCGCACGCTGCTGGACAACTGGCGCGACTTCCTCGACGCGCTCGTCGCCTCCGCGGAGGACGAACGTCCCGACGCGGCGCGGCCGATCAGCGACGTCGCCGGCGAGCGGATCGGCAAGGTCTACCGCCGGATGGTGAGGATGGGCCGCGCGATCGAGGCCGACAGCCCGGCCGAGGCACTGCACGACCTGCGCAAGAAGGGCAAGGAGCTGCGCTACCTGCTCGAGTTCTTCGCCTCGATCTATCCCGCGGAGGTGATCAAGCCGATGGTTGCGACGCTGAAGGGCCTGCAGGACGTGCTTGGCCGCTTCCAGGATCGCGAGGTGCAGGCCGACGCGTTGCGCGCGCTCGGCGACGAGATCGCCGCGCTGGAGGGCGGCGCCGCGGCGCTGATGACGATGGGCGTGCTCGTCCAGCGCCTCAGCGAGGAGCAGGCGCAGGCGCGCGAGCAGTTCGCGGAGCGGTTCGCGCAGTTCGCAGCCAAGCCGCAGCGCAGGCTCGTCAGGCAGATCTTCGGGTGACGATGGCCACCACGGTCGCGCTGTACAACATCAAGGGCGGCGTCGGCAAGACGTCGGCCGCGGTGAACCTCGCCTGGACGGCCGCCGAGGAGGGCGCGCGCGTGCTGCTGTGGGACCTCGATCCGCAGGGCGCCGCGAGCTATCTGCTGCGCGTCAGGCCGAAGGTGCGCGGCGGCGGCGCGAAGCTCGTCCGCGGCAAACGCGATCCCGCGTCGCTGCTGAAGGGATCAGACCACCCTCGCCTGGACCTTCTGCCGGCCGACTTCTCCTACCGGAAGATGGACCTCGCGCTCGACGCGACGAAGCGCCCCACGCAAGGGCTCGCACGTGTCCTCGCCCCGCTCGGCGGCGAGTACGACTACGCGTTCCTCGATTGCGCGCCGGCGATCTCGCTCGCGTCCGAGAACGTGTTCGCGGCCGCCGACGTGCTGCTCGTGCCGCTCATCCCGACGCCGCTGTCGCTGCGTACGTACGACCAGCTGCGCGCGTTCGTGGCCAAGAGCGTCCCGAAGCCGCGCCCGCGGATCGTTGCGTTCTTCTCGATGGTCGACGGGCGCAAGGCGTTGCACCGCAGCGTCGTCCAGGAGCTGGCGGGCGACCGCGGGGTGCTGCGCACGACGATCCCGGCGGCGAGCGACGTCGAACGGATGGGGTCGCAACGGCGCGCGCTCGCGCAGTTCGCCGAGCGCGGCCGCGCGGCGCAGGCGTACGGGGCGCTGTGGACGGAGCTGCGCGGGCGACTGCTCGCCTAGGCCCGGGCGAGCGCTCGCGCGACGGCAGCTCGTCCCTGCGCGAACGCCGTGCGGTCGCGGCTGATCCGGAAGCGGTGGTTGGCGCCGGTCAAGAGTGCGTGCAACTCGAAGGCGTGCTGCGCCGGATCGCCGCCGTCGCCGTACTCGCTGCGCAGCGCTTGCTCGATCGCCGCGATCTGGCGCTCGATCGCCGCCGCCAGCGCGTCGTGCACCGGTCCGTGGCGGTTGGCGAACTCCATGCCGGCCGTCACGAAGACGCAGCCGCCGGGGAACACCTCGCGCTCGTAATAGGAGATCCAGCGCTCCAGCAGCGCCTCGACGCCGTCGTCGCGCGGCTCGAGCACGTGCTCTGCGAAGATCGCCCACGCGGCGTCGATCGTCGCGAGCTGCAGGTCCTGCTTGGAGGTGAAGTACGCGTACAGGCCGCTCTTGCTCATCTCCATCGCCGCCGCGAGACGCGCGATCGAAACCTGCTCGAGCCCGTCGATCGAGGCGAGATCGCCGGCACGCCTGAGGATCTGGCCGCGCAGGCGATGGCCGCGCACGCGCGGTGCACGCGGGTTTGGCAGGATCGGGATCGGAGGCTTGCTCAACGCCGTCAGCGTATGCCTAGAAGCAACGAAGCGCTAATGATTTTGTACGAACGGTCGTGCTAACGTCGACGCCGGTGAAGGCAGCCGAACAGCCCCGCAGGGAGGATGCGATGGAGGCACTGGATCTCTTCATGCGCGACATCCGCGGGATCAGGCTGCTGCGGCCCGACGAGGAGATCTCGCTTGCGCACTGCGTGCGGCGCGGCGACCTGCGCGCGAAGCAGCGGATGGTGGAGGCCAACCTGCGGCTCGTCGTCTCGATCGCGAAGCGCTTTCGTGGGCAGGGGCTGCCGTTCCTCGACCTCATCCAGGAGGGCACGCTCGGCCTGATCCGCGCGGTCGAGAAGTTCGATCCCTGCAAGGGCTTTCGCTTCTCGACGTACGCCACGTGGTGGATCCGCCAGGCGATTGCCCGCTCCGTTGCCGACAAGGGCCGCACGATCCGCATCCCGGTCAACCTCAACGAGCAGCTGAAGTCCGTGTTGGCCGCCGAGCGCGAGTTGGCGAGCACCTCCGCGCGCGAGCCGACGATCGAGCAGATCGCGCAGCGCACCGGCCTGAACACGACGCACGTCATCGCGCTGCGTGCGTGGGCGCAGACGCCGGTGTCGCTCGAGCAGCCCGTCGGGGACGACGGGAGCTCGGTCCTGGGCGAGTTCATCGCCGACGAGCACACGCCTTCGGCCTTCGAGACCGCCGCGGCCGGCGTCTACGTCGACGCCGTACGTCGGATGCTCGACACGCTCAACGATCGCGAGCGCCGTGTGCTCGAGCTGCGCTACGGCCTGCGCGGCGAGGAGCCCTGCACGGCCACCGAGATCTCGCGCCGCCTCAACGTCTCGCGCGAGCGCATCCGCCAGATCGAGTCACGCTCGCTGTCCAAGCTCGAACGGCTGGCGGAGAAGGACACGCTGCGCGAGCTGCTGTAGGTCGCGCGGCGACGCAGGCGCGTGGCTCGTCGCGCGATGCGGATACGATCGCCCGGTGGCGCGTCCTGGCCCCGGATCGGCTCTGCTCAGTCGCCCGCTCACGGGCGTGCTTGCGGCGCTCGCGTCGCCGCACGAGCTGCCGGGCGGGGGCGGTCCCGCCGCCGCGCTGACGGCGGCCGCGGCCGCGGCGCTGACCACGAAGGTTGCGCGCGCCTCGCGCCCGGCGTGGATCGAGGCCGGCGGGGCGATCGCCCACGCCGAGGCGCTGCGGATGCAGACGCAGGCGCTCATCGACCGCGACGCCGCGGCCTACCACGAGGCCTCCGCGGCGCTGGTCCACGACGAGCGCTCGGCGCGCCGCGGCGTTGCGTCGCCGGCCGGTACGGCGGCCAGACCCGTCGGCGACCGTGAGCGGATTCTTGACGAGGCCCTCATCCAGGCGGCCGACGTCGCGCTCGCGACCGCCGACGCCGCCAGCGAGATCGCGCAGCTCGCAGCCCGTGTGGCGCGCTACTGCCCGAAGGCGATGCGGCCCGATGCGCTCACGGCGGTCGCGCTCGCCGAGGCGGCGGCGTGCGCGTCGGCGCGGCTCGTCGCGGTCAACCGCAAGCTCGCCGGCGACGACCCGCGCCGGGCGTCCGCCGCCGAGGCGGCGCAGGCGGCGCAGGACGCGCGCGAGCGGGCCGGCTGCTGAGCCGGGGGTCTAGCCTGTAGGGCATGTCGCTGAGCACCGCACGCAACATCGCGATCGTGGTCGTGCTCGGGCTCGTCGTCTGGCTCGTGCCCGGCGGTGGCGAGACCGCAACCTTCCTCACGCAGCTGCTCGGCGCGATCTTCATCGTTCTCATCGCGGTCGGGTGCGGGATCCTCTATCGCAACTTCCGCGGCGAGATCTTCTCCCTCGGCGATACGTGGCGCTTCGCGCTCTACGGGGCGATCGGCATCGCGATCGTCACCGTCGCCGCCTCGGGAAGGCTGTTCGACTCGGGCCCCGGCATCGTGCTGTGGTTCGCGCTCATCGGCGGCGCGTCGTACACGCTGTACCTCGTGTGGCAGCGTTACCGCTCGTACGGCTAGCACCGCAGCGCGTACGTTCGTCACACGATCGCGCCCCTTTTGTCACGCCTGCGCGTAGATCCGCGACCCGCCGATCGCCAGGCTGCGATGCATGGCCTTCACCCGCCGATCCCGCGCCGAGCACGGCCAGGCGACGGTCGAGCTCGTCGCGCTGCTGCCGCTCATGGCGGTGCTCGCGGCGCTGCTGTGGCAGGCGGTCGTGGCGGGCCAAGCGGTCTGGCTGGCGGGATCGGCGGCGCGCGCCGCCGCACGGGCGAGCGCGATCGGCAGCGATGCCTCGGCCGCCGCGCGGCGCGTCCTGCCCGACCGGCTCGAGCGCGGGCTCGTCGTGCGACCGGCGACGGGAGGCGGTGACGGCGTGCAGGTCGCGATCGCGATCCCCGCGATCGTCGGCTCAGGCCGGCTGACGACGGTCTCGGCTCGCGCCCGGCTCCAGGACCAGGCGCGCTGACGTGCGGCGAGCGCGCTCAGTGCGCGCGGCGCTGGCGGGCACCCCCGGTCAGGCGTCCGTCGAGCTCGTCGCGCTCGCGCCGGTGCTCCTGGCGGCGGTGCTCGCAGCCTCCCAGCTGCTGGCGGCGGGTGCCGCGCAGGAGCTCGCCGATCACGCCGCCGAGGCCGGCGCCATAGCGCTGCTGCAGCGCGCCGATCCCGCGACGGCGGCGCACGAGGCCATACCCGGCTGGTCGCGCGGGCGGATGGATGTCCGCGTGCAGGGCCGCCGCGTGCGCGTGCGCCTGCGGCCACGCTCGTTCCTGCCGGCGCTGGCGGAGCTGCTGGAGGCCCGCGGCGAGGCGCACGCGGGGCCGAAGCCGTGACGCTCGCCCAGCGCATCGCCGCCTATTTCGTGGCACCCGCCGCCGAATCGGCGTCTCGCCGCGACGCCGATCGTTCGCCGCCCGAGGCGTCGGCAGACGCCGCGCACGCGACCCGTCGCTCGCGAGCGGCGGCGCCCATGCGCCCGCCGCCCGCCGTGACCGTGCTCGCGCCACCGGCCGACGCGCCGGCGCTCGGCGCGGCGCTGGGGCTCGCGCTCGCGCGTGAGCATCGCTCGCCGGTTGCCGTGCTGTGCGTCTGGTCTCCGCAGCACGCCCGCGTCGGGTGGCGTGCGCCGCCCATGCCCTCCGCCGCGCGCGTGGCAGCGACGCTGACGGCCCGCGGCCACGACGCCGCGGCGGCCGGGCGGCTCGCGGTCGTGCGCCTCAGCATCTCGTGTGAGGAAGCGGCGTCGCAGGCGCTGCGGGTGGCTGCCGCCGCCGGCGCGGCGCCGACGGTGCTCGCGCTCGCAGGCCCGCGTGCGGCAGCGTTCGACGAGCTGCTGGCGATGCAGGACCTCGTCGTCGTCGCGGTGTCGCCGCAATCCGATACCGGGCTCGCGCGCCTCGCGACCGCCGGGCTGGCGCGCGCGGTGACGTGCGCCATCCCGCGCGCTGACCCCGGTCGCCGTCTCGCCGCCGCCGGCCTTGCGCTTCTGCCGTCGACGCGGCGCGCGATCGCCGCACCTCTCGCCGTCCTCTCGTGATCTGGCGGCGAAAGGCATCCGCTGCGCTGTGCCGGGCCCTCCATGACCGCGCGGCTGCGGGACGCGGCGAGGCGGGGCAGGCCACGATCCTGCTGCTCGGCGTCACCTTCGCGGTGCTGCTTGGGGCGCTCGTGCTGGGTGCGCTCGCGCAGGGCATCGGTGCTCAGAGCGACGAGCAGCGAGCGGCGGATCTCGCCGCGCTCGCGGGCGCGCGCGCCATGCATGACGCCTACGGCGGGCTGTTCGAGCCGCGCCGCGTCGGCGGGCGGCCCAACCGCACCCATGTCGAGCGCTCTGGCTACCTCGAGCGCGGCCGCCGCGCGGCGCTGGCGACGGCGCGCCTCAACGGCGCGCAGCACGTCGGCGTGTCGTTTCCCGACGACGACACGTTCGCCCCCGTGCGCGTGCGCGTCGAGGTGCGCGATGACCTCCACGTCGGTCCGCGTGAGCGGGTGCGTGCGGGCGCGCGCGCCGAGGCCGAGCTTGCCGCCCCGGCGGAGCTGGCCCTGTGGTCGACGGGCCCCGGCGAGTACCGCGGGCCGCTCGCGCGTCGGCAGGGCAAGCCGATGCGCCCGGATGTCGCGGCCGCGTTCGATCGCATGGAGGCCGCCGCGCGCCGCGATGGCGTCGCGCTCGTCGTCGTCAGCGGCTTTCGCTCCAACGCCGAGCAGTCGGTGCTCTTCGCCCGCCACCCGGATCCGAAGTGGGTGGCGCCGCCGGGGCGATCGCTGCACCGCCTCGCCACCGAGCTGGATCTGGGGCCGCCCGCCGCCTACGGCTGGCTCGCCGCCAACGCGAAGCGCTTTCACTTCATCCAGCGCTACTCCTGGGAGCCGTGGCACTACGGCTTCATCCTGAACGCCGGCACCTCATCGGTCGGATTCCCCACGAAGGCGAGCGCAGGCGACGGCGAAACCGCCCGAACGCTCCCGTCGTTCGTTCCGGCGGCGTTCGCCCGCCCGCTGGCGCGGGCGGCGTGAGGCGGTTTGCTGGCGCGGGCGCGGCGCGCGTGCAGGACCTTCACACGCGAAGCACGACAGGTCTCTCGGATCACAGCGGACGGCGCGCATCGGACGGAGCCGGGGCGTACCGCCCCGGGGCGGCACGCCCCGGCTCCGAGCTCCGAGTTTTCGACCGGTCAATCCCACCGGCTCGCGAGCGAGCAGACGAGGCACCATGTCTGACCAGGAGGCGCAGACCGACGAGCACCAGCGCGACGGCGCGGCGACCCCGCCGCCGCCGGAGGGCCACGCCATCATCGCCGGCTTCGGCGTGCCCGGCCGCGCGGTGGCCGACCGGCTCGCGGCGGCAGGGGTGCCGTTCGTCGTCGTCGAACTCAACGCCCAGACCGTCATGCGCTGCGGCGGCACCGGCCTGCACATCATCGCCGGCGACGCCGCCGACGAGCAGACGCTGCTGCGGGCCGGCATTGAGCGCGCGGTCCTGTTCGCCGTCACCGTCCCGGTCGACGCGGCCGTGCTGGCGTCCGTCGCCGCCGCCCGCAGATCGGCAGAGCGTGGTGGGGGGGGCGGGTGTGGAGGGGTGGGGGGGGGGGGGGG
>JAHWJM010000489.1 GCA_019348435.1 Actinomycetota bacterium | reverse complement strand
ACTCGGCGCCGTAGGGCACGATCCGGCGCTCTCGCCCGGCCAGGATATCGTCGTGGGAGACTGAAATGGATCCGACCACGGCCGGGCTGGGTGTCCTGTTCGTCCTGCTGACGCTGCTGACCATCGGCACGCCGATCGCTTTCGCGCTCGGCGCCACATCGGTCGCGGCCCTGCTTGTCGCTGAGGGGTTCGGCTCGCTCGACATCCTGGCCGAGACCTTCTTCAGCGGCATTGCCAGCTTCGGCCTGGTCTCCATCCCGATGTTCATCCTCATGGGCGCGGCGGTCGCGTCCTCGCCGGCCGGCAAGGACCTCTATGAGGCGCTCGACCGCTGGCTGAACCGGGTGCCTGGCGGGCTGGTGCTCTCCAACCTCGGCGCCTGCGCCATCTTTTCGGCGCTGTCCGGCTCCTCGCCGGGAAAAGCGAGTGCGCGCATGCGCGTGCGGGTCGGGCCGGGGTTGACGATGTGGACTCGGATCCTGCCCGTATGCTCGGTCTCGTCGGCATAGGCGCCGAGCAGATTCTCCAGCGCCGCCTTGGACGAGCCGTAGGCGCCCCAGAAGGCGCGCGGCTCGTGGCCGACGCTCGAGGTGATGCCGACCACGTCCGCGCGCTCCGCCTTGCGCAGCAGCGGGTCGAACGCGGCGATCAGCGCCTGGTTGGAGGCGACGTTGAGGGTCAGGAGGCGCGCATATTCCTTGGGATCGATGTGCTCGACGGGGCTCAGCGAGCCGAGCATCGCCGCATTGAGCACCAGGATGTCGAGCTTGTCCCAGCGCCCTGCGACTGCGACGGCCAGCTTTGCGATCGCCTCGCCGTCGGTGAGGTCGAGCGGCGCGATCGTGGCCGTCCCGCCCGCCTCGTGAATTCTGTCCTCGACCGCTTCCAGCGCCTTTGCGGTGCGCGCGACGAGGATGACGTGGGCGCCGGCCCCGGCCAGTGCTTCGGCGGTCGCGGCGCCGATGCCGCGGCTCGCGCCGGTGACGAGCGCGACGCGAGCCCCCTCGCTGGTCATTGGCCGGCCCCGGTTTCGCGACGTACTTCCAGTCGCCAGCAGTGGCGGTGCCAGTGCCGGCGCAGATCCGCGTCACCCACAGGCCACACGACCACGTGGCCATCCCCGGCCGGGATCACGTTGCCGCACTCCGGGCACACGTAGTCCTTCACCGCGCGCGCCGCGTCGACACGCTTGACCTCGTAGCCGTCGAGCTCCAACTCGTCGTCGACGTCGCCCGACGGCGCCAGGAGGTCTCCGAAGTTCCGCATGGCGGCAGGGTCCTGCCACGGCCGCGTTGCTCGCTTCTTGCGGGCGCCCTTGCTCATATGTGTCGTCACCCTTCGGCACCGCGATCGCCGCCGCGGCGTGGCCGAGGTGGGCGACGAACGAGGAGCCGCCGACGTTGGTGGCGTCGGAGTAGCGCGGGCGGATCCCGAGGTACTCGCCGACCGAGAGCGACGCCATCGGCAGCTGCGTCGTGGCGGCGAACACGCCGTCGACGTCGGTGAGATCGAGGCCGGCGTCGGCAACCGCAGCGCGGGCGCCCTGCGCCATCATGCCGGCGGGGCTGAGGTGGGGGACATCGCCGATGTCCGACTCGGCGATTCCGACGATGGCGACTTCGTCAAGTGCGCTCATGCGGGCACCCACTGGGGCACCGTGAGGGCGTCACGCTGCTCGAAGGTGACGCGCACTGGCATGCCGATCCGCACCTGCGGGAGCTCGACCTCGAGAAGGTTGCCCATCAGTCGCGGGCCCTCGTCGAGCTCGATGAGGGCCACTACGTAGGGCACGTCCGCCTCCCATCCCGGCTTCCCGGCGCGGTGGAGGACCGTGTACGAGTACACCGTGCCGGTGCCCGCGGCATCCGCCCATTCCAGAGCGTCGTCGTGGCAGACGGGGCACACCGAGCGCGGGAAAAAGACAGCCGCTCCACAGGTGCCGCAGCGCTGAATGAGGAGGCGCCCCTCGGCCGCGGCCTCGAACCACGTGCGTTCCTCGCCGCGCAGCGTCGGCCCTAGTTTGGCAATGGCCTCGCTCACCGCCGCCGCCCGCCCGGCTCGTGGTCGTAGGCGGCCTTGCTGGGATCCCAGGCGGCGCGGAGGCGGTGCTTCTC
>JAHWJM010000488.1 GCA_019348435.1 Actinomycetota bacterium | reverse complement strand
CGCCATGGCCCGAGCGCTCGAGCTGCTTGCGGTTCCCGCGCGGAGGCGCACGTGGTTGCGTTGCGTGTATCTGGCGATCGGGATCGCGCTGATCGCGCCGTACGGGACGCTCGCCGAGCTGCTGCGCGAGGCGCTGCAGCCGGCGCTGGGGGCGGCGGCGGCTCTGGGTTTGGCGATCGTCGCGTGCTTCACCGTGCTGCCGCTCGCGACCGGGATGCTCGCCGCGGTGCGCGAGCTCGAGATCGTCGCCGCGCGCCGCCTGCTCGGCGTGCAGCTCGCCGACGCCGAGTCGTCGGATGCGGCGCCGTCCTGGTCGACGCGCTGGCGCGGCGCGCTGTGGTATCTGCTGCACGTCGTCGCGGGCGGCCTGATCGCCAGTCTCACGCTCGCGCTGCCAGCTGCGGCGATCGCCGCCCTGCGCGCCCCGTTCTCGTCGGGTGACGTGCGGCTGGGTCCGTTCGACGCGACGGTGAGCGGCGGGCCCGAGAGCGCGTGGATCGTGCCGCTGGCCGTGCTCGCGCTGCTCGCGCTGGTCTACTTTGCGGCGGCAACAGGCGCGTTGCTGGCATCGATCGCGCCGCGGCTGCTCGGTCCATCGCCGGCGGAGCGCCTGGTCGCGCTGCAGCGCCACGCGGCTCGGCTGGCGCAGCGCAATCGGCTCGCGCGGGAGCTGCATGACTCGGTCGGCCACGCGTTGAGCATCGTCACGGTGCAGGCCGGCGCGGCGGGCAGGGTGCTCGACAGCGATCCCGCGTTCGCGCGCCGCGCGCTGAGCGAGATCGAGTCATCGGCGCGCAGCGGTTTGCGCGATCTCGACCACGTCCTCGGGCTGCTGCGCGACGGCAGCGGCGGGCGTGCGCCGACGCCCACGCTGGCCGACCTGCAGCGACTCGTCGACAGCACGCGCGCCGCCGGGATCGACGTCACCGTGCAGCTGCGCGGCAGCGTCGCCGGTGTCCCGCAGGCGGTCTCGCGCGAGGCCTACCGCATCCTCCAGGAGAGCCTGACGAACGTCGCGCGCCACGCCGGGCGCGTGCCGGTCAGCCTCACGCTGATCGTCGGCGCGGACGACCTCGAGCTCGACATCAGCAACCCGCTCGGCCGGCTGCGTGCGCCGCGCACGGGTGGAGGTCGCGGCCTGGACGGCATCCGCGAGCGCGTTGCCGGGCTGCGCGGCGACATCTCCGCCGGTCGCGACGGCGATCGCTGGCGCGTCTGCGTGCGACTGCCCCTGCGCCCGACACCATGACCATCGGCGTCCTGCTCGTCGACGACGAACCACTGATCCGCAGCGGCCTGCGCACGATCATCGACGCCGAGCCCGACCTCGCCGTGATCGGCGAGGCCGACGACGGAGCGGGCGTTGCGCCGCTCGTGCGCCGCCTCCGTCCGGACGTCGTGCTGATGGACGTGCGGATGCCCGTGATCGACGGCATCGAGACCACGCGCCGGCTGCTCGCCAGTGTCGACGACCCGCCGCGCGTGATCGTCCTGACGACCTTCGAAAACGACGACTACGTGCTGGACGCGCTCGAGGTCGGCGCGGCCGGCTTCTTGCTCAAACGTGCGCGCCCGGACGACATCGTGCGTGCGGTCCGGCTCGTCGCCGCCGGCGACTCGCTGCTGTTCCCCGCCGCGATCCGAAGGCTCGTCGGGCGCTCGCGATCGCGAGCGGCTGAAGCCAGCCCGCCCGGCCTGAGCGATGCCGGTCTCACCGAGCGCGAAGCCGAGGTCCTGCGGCTGATCGCGGAGGGGCTGTCGAACACCGAGATCGCGACCCGCCTCACCGTCAGCCTCGAAACCGTCAAGACGCACGTCGCCCGCGTGCTCACAAAGCTCGACGCCCGCGACCGCACCCAGGCCGCGATCCGCGCCTATCAAAGCGGCTTCATCGCCCCTAATTCACCTAATTGAATAACCTCGGCATAGCCTGCGTGATGGCGCTCATTCTCGGGGTTGCCACAGGGCGTGTGCCGGTGCGGGATGTGAGAGGCCGACTGAGGCCGGCTCCGGCGGCGCGGTGGCGCTCATCGCCGTAGTTCTGGTCGCCGCTGCGCTCAGCGCCCTCTTCGAGTGAGGCCTGGTCCGTTCGGGCGAAAGTCGGCCACGTCCTTGCCGTTCGGAC
>JAHWJM010000487.1 GCA_019348435.1 Actinomycetota bacterium | reverse complement strand
GGGCGGCGGCGCTATCTCAGCGCCCAGCAGTGATGACTGACCTAGAGGGCCGTCCCCGCCCGGACGACGTGGCGCTCTCGCACCCGGAGGCCGTCTGGGAACATGGCGTCCGTGCTCTCCGGCTTCGCGCTGACCGAGGACCGCCGCGCCCGACCCATCGGGGTCTTCGACTCCGGCGTGGGCGGGCTCACCGTGCTCCACGAGCTGCTCGTGTCGCTGCCGCGCGAGGACTTCGTCTACCTCGGGGACGCCGCCCGCCTGCCCTACGGCACGCGCGCACCGCACGAGTTGCGCGCCTACGCCGTCGAGATCGGCGAGGAGCTGCTGGCCCGTGGCGTCAAGCTCCTGGTCGTGGCCTGCAACTCGGCCACCGCGACAGCGCTGGAGCACCTGCGCCGCCACGTCGCGGCCACCGGCCGCCAGATCGACGTCATAGGGGTCGTCGGGCCGGAGTCCAACCTCGCCGTGACCGCCACACGCAGCGGGCGCATCGGGCTGCTGGCCACACCGGCCACCGTGGCCAGCGGCGCCTACGCGCGCGCCGTGCAGGGCGCCGACGCCCTCACCCGCCTGACCAGCGTCGCCTGCCCCGATCTGGCCGAGATCATCGAGGAGGACGCACCGGTCACCCGGCGCGTGATCGAGACCGTGCGCGGCTACTGTGCCCCGCTCGTCGAGGCCCGCGTGGATACGGTGATCCTGGGCTGCACCCACTATCCGCTCGTGCGCCCGATGCTCCAGCGCATGCTCGGTCCCGGGGTCACGCTGATCGCACCGGGCGCCGCCATCGCGCGACGCGTCGAGCGCGCCCTCGAGAGACAGACCGTCGGCCGACTCGATGCGGAGCGCCTCCGTCATGGGTCCAGGCCGTCCATCGCGCCGCGGATCGCGGCCAGCTTTCGCGCGGCGAGGCTTTCCGCCTGCAGCGCCAGTTCGACCATATCAGCCGCCGCTACACCACTTATCGCCGCAACGGCCTCTCGAACTGGGAATATCAGGATTTGCAGCGCCGCATCGACGACCTGTGTCGGCGCGAGCCCCGCCGCCAGGTCGGCGAGCGCATCGCCGCGGGCAACGTCGCGCCGGGGGATCCCGGCGAGGTTGACGGCCACGCGCTGCCCCGCATGCGCGCGCTCGGCCGGCTGGTCGTGCACCTGCAGCGAGCGCACCCGGACCGGGCGCTGCGCAGGCAGCAGGGCCAGCGTGTCGCCCACCGCCAGGCTGCCCGACCACAGCGTCCCCGTCACGACCGTGCCGGCGCCGTGGATCGTGAACGCGCGGTCGATGTGCAGCACGGACGCGCGTTCCCGGCGGCCTTCGCCGCGCGGCGTCACACGCTCGGCGGCGCGCTCCAGCGCCGCCGCGACGGCCGCGATGCCCTCGCCGGTGCGCGCCGAGCATGCCACGACCTCGGCGCCGGGAAGCAGCGCGGCGGCGTCCGCGGCGGCTGGCTGCGGCGACGCGCGGTCGCACTTGGTGATCGCGACGACGCCCTGCTCGATCCCCAGCGCCGCGAGCACCTCGGCGTGCTCGAGCGTCTGCGGCATCACGCCGTCGTCGGCGGCGATCACCATGAGATGGAAGTCGATCCCGGTCGCTCCGGCGACCATCGTCCGCACGAAGCGCTCGTGGCCCGGCACGTCGACGACCGAGACGTGCCGCCCGCCGGGCAGCACCAGGGGCGCGAACCCGAGCTCGATCGACATCCCGCGCGCGTGCTCCTCGGGCAGGCGGTCGGTGTCGACGCCGGTCAGCGCGCGCACGAGCGCCGTCTTGCCGTGGTCGATGTGGCCGGCGGTGCCGAGCACGAGCGCAGCCGGCGCGGTCACGCGAGCGCCGCGCGCACCGCCCGCGCGGCATCGTCGACCTCGTCTTCGAGACGGAGAACGGAGGCCCGGTCCCGCCTCCACCGACGAGCAACGGCAAGCCGGGGCGCGCGGAGCGCGCGGCTGGGACCGTCGAGGTCGCGCGGACCACCGCCGCCGAGGCGCCTGCGGCTGAGCGAGACAACGGCGCGCCTGCGGTTGCCGACACGTCGACGCAGCGCTTTGTTCTGCGGGCGGTCGAGCGCCCACGGGCGAATCCTTCCGGAGGGCTTGCGCCCGGGCGCGCAGTGCTGATCACGGA
>JAHWJM010000486.1 GCA_019348435.1 Actinomycetota bacterium | reverse complement strand
AGGAACGCGCCCACCTCGCCCATCCGCTCGCGGACGTACTCCATCTCGGCCGGGTTGTATTTGAGCGTGCGCGCCGAGCGGACGTAGCTGCCGCCGATGCGGTCCATCATCCCGGCGGCGTCGCTGATGTTGCGCAGGCCGGCCATCACGCCGCCGTCCTTGGCGCGCTCCTCCATCTTCTGCATGCCCCCCGCCTCCGTGCGCACCAGGTCGAACTGCAGGAGGCTCGTCGTGAGGTACGCCTCCACCTGCTGCGGCGTGAGCGAGCTGTCGGCGGGCGGCGTGAACGACGCCTCCTCCTTCTCGGTCACCGCGGCAGCTTCCCGATCCTGGCCGACCGCGTCGCCAACTGGGCCGAGGTGCTGGCCCAGGGCATCGACATCCCCCGCTCAGACGCGCCGCAGGACCCCGAGTCGGTTCTCGCTGAGATCGCCGGCAGTTTGCGTCGCCGGGAGCCGCTCCTGCCCGAGGACGTGCTGGCCGCGGTGTTCCACGGGTTGGCGGCCCGCCGCATGCGAGGAGCCCCGCAGCCAGACGATGAACTGACCAACGATGTCACCGCCTTCGCCGACAACCTTCGTGGTCTCGCCGACGCGCTGACCGCCTTCAACAACTACCGGCCGGGCGAGTTCCTCGACGAGCGGGTCGTCGCGGAGCTGTCCGGCGACACGCACCGCCACGAGATCGTCCCCCGCCGCACGCCCGCGGGCGGCTACTGGGAGATCCACCCGGCGTCGCGCGCCGACTGGCGTCCTGCGGCGCGAACATCGAGCGCGTCCTGCGGCTGTCGAGCTACCCGCTGTCGGCGTACGACCTGCTGGTGTCGGGTGGTGAGACGGCCCGCCTGCGGACGGAGCTCGCCGCCGAGGCGGCCCGGGCCGAGCTGGGCGAGCGCCGGCGGCAACTCGGCCTCGCCCGCCGCGAGCACGACCAGATGGCCGTCCATGCCGGCGAGCACGAGGCCCTGGTCGCCGAGGGCCGCATGGTGCGGAGCCACCACGACGCCGCCGTGGCGCGGGTTGTCCAGCTCGAGCGGGAGCTGGCCGAGCTGTCCGAGACCGGAGCCCGCCTGGCCCGGGTGGAGGACGAGGCCAAGGGGCTGGACGCCGCCGAAGCCCGTCTGGCAGCCGTCCAGCGGGTGCACGAGGCCGAGGCGGCGCTGGCGGCCACGCCGGCCTCGCCCGAACCGCCCGCACCCGACGAAGACCAGTGCGCCGCGGCCCGACGGGCGGCAGAGGACGCCCGCGGCGCGCTGGCCACCTACGACGCCCTGGTGGCGGAGGCCCGCCGGCAACGGGCGTCGGCCTCCGCCGCCCTCGACGACTCCGTCCGTGTGTCCGACGAGGGCGACTGCCCGCTGTGCGGGCAGTCGCTGGGCGAGGCGTTCGAGCAGGTCCAGGCCCACCGCCGGGCCGAGCTGGCAGGGGTCGAAGCCCGTCTGCGAGCGCTCGACGGCCGGCGGCCGGCGCTGGTCGGCGCCGCCGACGACGCCGCCGATCGGGCCCGGCACGAGCACGGCGTCCTCGAACAGGCCCGGCAGGCCCGGGGAGCGTGGGAACGTCACCGAGCCGGGCGTGAGGCGGCGGAACAGGCACTGCGCCAGGCCCGGGCCCGGCTCGACCCACCGCTGCGCCCGGAGGACGACACGGAGCTGCCGGCCGAGGTCGAGCGCCGGCGCCAGGCGGCCAAGGAGTGCCAGCTGCTCCGGGGCCGCCTCGACCGGCAGGCCCGGGCCGAGCGCGAGCTCGAAGCCGCACGAGACGAGCGCGACAGCGGTGCCGGACGACTCGAGGCGCTACGGGACAAGGTCCGTGCCCTCTCCTTCGACCGTCACGCCCTGGCCTCTGCCCGTGAGGCGCTCGAGCTGGCCGAGCAGGCGCTCGACGTTGCCGACGTCCGGACCCGCAGCGCCGAGGTCGACGCCGCGCGCGCCGAGGCCGCCGCCGACGCGGCGGAGTGGAGCCTGGCCGCCGGCGCCGAGCAACACGCCAAGCTGGGCGAGCTGGCCGAGCAGGCCCGCCACCTCGGGCGGCTGGCCGAGTTGCTGCACCAGTTCCGCAACCAGCTGGTCGGCACCGTCGGTCCCCGGCTCTCCCGCCAGGCGGCGTCACTGTTCGCCGAGCTGACCGACGCC
>JAHWJM010000485.1 GCA_019348435.1 Actinomycetota bacterium | reverse complement strand
TGCTTGGCGTGGCCTTCTTGGTAGTCCTTTCCAAGTCCGGCTCCATGACGCGAACATCGGTGCTGGGGTTCTATTCATCGCTCTAGCTGCCCTCGTCATCGGAACGCCGCTCGCCGTCATCAGTGCGCGCAGACGAAGGCCGGAACGATGACAAGCAGCGTCTTCCGGCGGCCACGCCTTCCTGCACACGCGCTGCGGGAGCGTTCGGCATCCAGCCGACGCCCTGAGTTTTCTTCTGCCGCGCCACGCACGCGCTCTAAGCCGCCGCGTGCGCGAAGCGGCACAGCCTGGCCGCTTCGTGCCGCGGTGCGCGCCGGTCCCCATTAGGGGCTCGGTTGCGGGATCCGTGCCCGCCGCGAGCGCGTCGCTGCCCGCTCTAGCGTCCGCTCGAGGACGGCCGACTACGGAGTCAGGCGTCGGCGGTCGTCGCTTCCGTGGGTGGTGGGCGGTCGCTAAGCGGCCGGATCATCGCGACGCCGAACCAGCCCCGGCCCGTCCCGGCGACGCGAAAGCCGGTCCGTGTATAGAGGTGCGCTGCTGGGTTGCGGATGTGGACGTTGAGGGCCAGAGCGCTAAAGCACTTCGCCGTTTCTTTGGCCACGGCGTCGACCAGCGCCGCTCCCCCCACTCGTCGCAGTTCGCGTAGCTCGCGTCGTAGGCGTACGGGTCGTCCCAGAACCCGGTGTCGACGAGGTTCATGGGCAGCGATCCGACGAGCTTGTAGCGCTCGTCGCACTCGTAGAAGAACTCGGTGAGATCGTCCCAGATCGCCACCATCCGCTGCGCGTAGTCGAAGATCAGGGCGAGGCGCGAGTGGAACTCGTTGAGCGTCTGCAGCGTGATCGTCGACGAGACCCCGCCGGGGACGATGCTCTCGGGGTGCGGGTACTTGCCGTGCAGGAGCAGGAACTGCTCGCGCGCCAGCCGCGTGAAGTCCAGGCCCTCACGGTAGAGCGAGCCCGTCAGCGGATTGAGCGCCGTCATCAGTTCGCCCATCGTCTTGAAGTTGTGGCTGTCGACGCCCGGGCAGCTCCAGGACTGCGCCTTCTCCCAGATCTGCGGAGTCGTGGCCTTTACGACCGCCTCGCAGTAGTCCGGTCCCGCCAGCAGGTAGAGGTGCAGCGGGTTGTCGTAGCCCATCTCCGCCGCCTCGCCCAGGTTGCGCACGACGGTGCCCAGCGGCGGCGGCGCGAGCCCCATCGCCATCTCGGTGGCATAGGCCGATGCGTGCGCGTGGACTCCGCCGCAGACCCCGCATGCGCGCGAGGTGATGAAGGTCGCGTCGCGCGGGTCGCGACCCATGAGGATGACCTCGTACCCGCGGAACAGCGTCGCCTGGGCGTGGGAGTCGAGGTACGTCTTCTCCTCGAGATCGGCGGTGACGTGAACCGCGAGCGCACCCGCGATGCGGGTGACCGGATCCATGTTGAGATCCTTGATGTGCCCGTTGCGGGCCACCAGGCGCTCGATCCGCTCCCGACGCTCCGTCTCGTCTTGCCGACGTCCGGCTTCGTGATCGCGAACGAGTATGGGTCCGGGATGCCCCCGCGCAATGTCGCGTTGCCGCTGGCGTCGAAGTCGACGGGAAGGTTCTTGAAGCACATGGTCCTACCGCTCCTCTCCGCCCGGGAGCACGCGGTCGTCCGACGGCTCCTCGCGCTGGGTCCACTCGACGCGCTTGCCGCGCGGATCGTGGCCGCTGCGCGATCCGTCGTCGGAGCGCCGCAGGCGGTCGTAGAGCTTGTGCCCGAGCTCCTTCACGCGCCCGGGCTCGGCCTTCTCGGACGCCCATCCGCTGGGCACGTCTTCGTGCAGGTCCCAGCGGACCTCGCGATTGAGGTGCTCGTTGGTGTACATCCGCAGTGGCTTGATGACGCTGCCCAGCACGCGCGAGGCGCTCGTCGAGGCCTTCGATCCGGGCGGCGTCTTCCAGCGCGGCGAGAACTTGTCGGGGAAGCCCGGCATCGTGCAGCCGACGCACGGCGCGCCCGCGTTCATGCAGCCGCCGAAGTGCCGGACCATCCCGCGTGAGGTGATGTTGCAGTTGACGACCGGCCCCCAGCAGCCGATCTCGACGAGGCAGTTGGGGTCGCCGAACTCCTGCGCGAAGCTGCCCTCCTCGTAGTACGCGCCCCGCAC
>JAHWJM010000484.1 GCA_019348435.1 Actinomycetota bacterium | reverse complement strand
CATTCGCGGTCCTCGAACTCGCCGACCGCTTTGTTGAAGGCGACGATCCCGGTTGGGCAGACGAAGGTGAAGTCGAGCGGATAGAAGAACAGGCAGACCCACTTGCCCCGGAGGTCCGAGAGGCGGATGGTCGGGAACATCTTGTCTTCGTCGCCGTCGTGCCGGCGGTCGTAGGCCTGGACCTCGAAATCCGGGGCGGGATGGCCCACGCGCGCGAACGGAACGGTATTGGCCTCGGCGGTGGTGGCGGTCGAGTGCTTGAGCGTGTTGGCCACCGCCTCCTGGACGATGCGGTACGCCGCCAGGTCGACCGCCGTGGGGAGCGGCGACGACGTGCCCTCGACGGTGAGGGCGACGGACAAGCCGGCTGCTTCGGTACGGCGCACGAGCTCGTCGAGGTTGCCGAGCCCCGGCTGCGGCTGCGCGGCGTCGGGGACGTCGGTGCGCAGCGCGCCCACGACCGTGCGCAGCTCCTGCATGGCATCACGCCCGGTGTGCTCGATCAGGTCGAGTGAGCGGCGAGCGAGGTCGGGAGCCTCGTCGAGGACCTCCTTGGCGCCGCGGGCGTGGAGCACGATCACGCTGACTCCGTGGGCGATCACGTCGTGCAGCTCACGTGCGATGCGCGTCCGTTCAGCGCCGGCAGCGGCCTGCACCTGTGCCTCCCGTTCCCGCTCCAGGAGCTGCGCTCGCTCCTCCAGTGCCTCCAGGTACTCACGGCGGGTTCGTGCCCGGTCGCCCATCACCCACGCGGTGACGAAGAGCAGCAACAGGGCGACGCCCTCGGCGGCGCTGTACCCGACGGCCATGGCGATGCCGGCGAGGGTGGCGACCAGCGTGCCCGTGACGGCGGCCTGGCGATGGTCGGATGGGGAGGACCGGTAGGCGGCAACGCCGTGCGTGGCGACGGCCGCCCCCGCCAGGGCGGTGGTCACCGGCGGGTAGCGGAGCCCCAAGAAGACGGCGGTGGCCGCCCACACGGCCACGAGCACCCACAGCGGTGAGCGGCGCCGGGCCACGAGCGGCGCTCCTTGCGCGACCGCCAGTGCGACGGCGAGAAGGTCACGATCGCGAAAGCCCGGTTGGTGTGATGGCGCCAGGAACACTCCGGCGAGGGCCAATCCGACGACGACCAGAGCGACGAGCGTGTCGGCCCGTTGCCGCCCCGCTGGTTCGGGCATCGGCGCGACCTTATGGCAGCGAACAAGGCCCACGACGGCGCCGGCTTCTGGAAGAATGCGGCGCTCCTACGGACAGGAGGTCGCCGTGGAGGCGGACCACAACGCGCCCGTCTGCGAGTCGGGTGAGGTCGTGATCGACGCTCGACCGGAGATCGTCTGGGCCACGCTCACCGACGTGGGCTCCTGGCCCGACTGGATGCCCGGGGTGAAGGCCGTGCACGTCGACGACCCACTGCGGGCGGGATCGACGTTCCGGTGGAAGGCCGGCCCCGGGACCATCCGCTCGGAGGTCCTCGAGCACGACCCGCCTCGAAGCCTGGCGTGGAAGGGGCGCACGCTCGGCATCACCGCGGTGCACGTCTGGAGGATGGACGCGCAGGAGGCCACCACCCGGGTGTTCACCGAGGAGTCATGGGGCGGCCCGCTCGCCCGGGTGCTTCCGGGGCCCATGGGCAAGATGGTCAGGAAGGCGCTCGACGACGCCCTGCCGGCGTTGAAGCACGAGGCGGAGCGTCGTACCGGCTCCTGAGGTCGCGCCCCTACGCCGGATCGAGGCGCAGCACCGGCCCGGCCAGCGACAGCACGTACAGCTCGCCCTGGGAGTCCTCGCCGAACGACGCCAGCGTCGCTTCCTCGACGCCCACGCCGAGGTCGTGGCGCCCGAGGCCGCCGTTGCCGTCGGCGGCGAGGGCCCACAGGCGGGCGGTGCCGAGGTCACCGAAGACGTAGGCGCCGCGCAGGCCGGGGATCCGCTCGCCCCGGTAGACGAAGCCTCCGGTGACCGAGAACCCCTCGTCGTGGTTGTACTCGTACACGGGCGGGACGGCATCCGGTGGCGGCTCGCCCTCGAACGGGCGGGAGCCCTCGAGGGCGGGCCAGCCCATGTTGGCGCCGGCGGCCGAAGCGGCGGCGAGGCGGTTCACCTCCTCGACGGCGTTCTGGCCGACGTCGGCGATCGTCAGGTCGCCCGTCCTGC
>JAHWJM010000483.1 GCA_019348435.1 Actinomycetota bacterium | reverse complement strand
CTGCACCGCCCGCTTCCCGTGAGCGACCTGCTGCGCCGCGCCGCCTCGCGCCGCCTGCGCGCCCACCGCCGCCTCCACGGCCGCTCGCATCTGGTGCTCTACGACACCCGGCCGGCCGCCGGGGCCCTGGGCCGGGCCTGCTCCCGCGCGCGCCTGCTCACACGGCGCTGAAGCGCACCACGCCCTCCCCGGCGTCCTCCTCCACGACGTCCCCCCGGTCCAGCAGCAGGTCGACGTGCCCCAGCACCTCGCTCAGGCACAGGTAGGCCTGGGTGAGGGCGACCCCGCCCCACAGATCCAGGCCGACCTCGTAGGCCGTGCGCGAGCCCTGGGCGATGAGCCGCTCGATCCTGGCCGCGCGGCGCTCGTGCAGGCGCAGACGCTCGTCGATGACGACCTCGGTGTCGTCGAAGGGGTCGCCGTGGCCGGGCAGCACGACCTCCACGCCCTCCATGGACCGCGTGGCGCGCATGGAGGCCAGGTAGGCGATCAGCGCGCGCGGGCGCTGCTCGCCGTCGCCCTGCAGCGGGCGGGTCAGCACGGGGCTGGAGGACATGTGGCGCAGCAGGTGGTCGGCGGCCAGCAGCAGCCCCCGGTCCTCGTCGTGGAGGACCGTGTCGGTGGGCGAGTGGCCGGGCCGGTGCCAGACCCGCAGGGAGCGCCCGGCGAACTCCAGCGCCTCGCCGTCGCGCAGGGTGCGGCTCACCGGGCCGGGCGCGCCCCAGCCGCGCACGATGCGCGTCACCGCGCGCAGGGCACTGACCACGTCCTGGGAGATGCCGTGGCGGTGCATCATGGCCGCGGCGAACGCGTCGTCGGCCTCCTGCTGCTCGGCGAAGCCCTCCAGCCACGGCGCGAGCAGGTCGAGTGCGCACACCTCCGCGCCCGAGCGGCGGGCCAGGATGGCCAGCAGCCCCTCGTGGTCGATGTGCTGGTGGGAGACCACGATCCGCTGGAGGTCCTCGATCCTGTGACCGTGCTCGGCCAGCGCCGTCTCGAGGCTGTCCAGGGCCTTGCCGGAGTTGGGGCCGGTGTCCAGGAGCGTGAGCGGCTCGTCGTCGATGAGCCAGCAGTTCACGTGTCCGACCGCGAAGGGCGTGGGGATGGCCAGGCGGTGCACGCCCGCCTGCGCGGCGCGCTCCAGCAGCGCCTGGGCCTCGGCGGTGGGTGGGCTTGCGGCCACCGGCCGAGCTAACCGCGGATGACCGCGAGCACCTCGTCGCGGCGGCGCTCCATGTCCTCGTAGGACACCAGGGACTCGAGCGTCAGGCGCAGCAGCGGCTCGGTGTTCGACGGGCGGACGTTGAAGTGCCAGTCGTCGTAGTCGACCGAGACGCCGTCGAGCCATGACACCTCCGCGCCCGAGTGGCGCTCGGCGAGCTCGCGCATCTTCGCCTCCTGGTCCTCGACCTCGGAGTTGATCTCGCCGGAGATGAAGTACCTCGAGCGGTAGTCGTCCAGCAGCTCCGAGAGCTTCGCGTCGCGCACCGACAGCAGCTCGAGGATGAGCAGCGCGGGAATGAAGCCGTTGTCGGCGTAATAGAAGTCGCGGAAGTAGTAGTGGCCGGTGACCTCGCCGGCAAAGATGCCATCCTCCTGCCGCATGCGCTGCTTGATGAACGCATGACCGACGCGGTTCATCAGCGCCTTTCCGCCGTACTTCGCCACGGTGTCCTTGACGGCGTGGCTGGCGCGGAGGTCATAGATGACGGTGGCGCCAGGATGCTTCAGCAGGAACGCTTCCGCGAGCAGCGCCGTCACGAAGTCGCCGGAGATGAACTCGCCGCTGCCGTCGATGAAGAAGCAGCGGTCGGCGTCGCCGTCCCACGCAATGCCGATGTCCGCCTTCTGCCGGATCACTTCGGCGGTGATGTCCAGCCGGTTCTCCTCGATGAGCGGATTGGCCTCGTGGTTGGGGAATGTCCCGTCGATCTCGAAACAGAGCTTCGTCACCTTGCACGGCAGCCGCTCGAACAGCTTCGGCGCTACGAGCGCACCCATGCCGCTGCCGGCATCGAGCACCACGGAGAACGGCTTGATCAGCCCGGGATCGATGAAGGACATCACCTTGTCGACGTAGCGCGGCAGGATCTCACGCCGCGTCACCTCGCCGGGCGTCGCCGCCGGAGAGGGGAGGCGGTCGTTCGCCAGCATGTCGCGGA
>JAHWJM010000482.1 GCA_019348435.1 Actinomycetota bacterium | reverse complement strand
GGCCCGCTCCATGGGTCGCACGGCGGGCGCGGCCGAGCCGCCCCGCATCTCAAGATCTGCGACGGGAAGGTAGAGCGAGCGTGGCCATCGGACGCGTATCTGGAAGCTATGCTTCATAAGTGGCTGAGACACATAGCGCGGCGACACCGCCGCTTGACGGAACCGTCGCCCTCACCGGCGTAGCCGAGCTCGACGCGGCGCTCGGCGGCCTGTTCTGGGGCGACAACGTCGTGTTCTCGGTGACCGAGGGCGCGACGGCCACCCCGTTCTACCGGGCGATCGCCGCCAGCGACGTCGTCTACGACCGCCGCGTGCTCGTCCGGCTGCGAGACGACGCGCCGGCGTTCGCCGGGTTCGAGGTCCTCGACGCCCGGCCGGACAGCCGGCTCGCCCAGCCCGCCCCGCTCCTGCACGCGATCGTCGAGCACTGCCGGGGCGCGGAGCGCAACGTGCTGCTGTTCGACGGGCTCGACGTCATGGCCGCGCGCTGGGGCGCCGACGTCGCCGCCCGCTTCTTCGCCACCTGCTGTCCGCAGCTGCTCGAGCTGGGCGCGATCGCCTACTGGTCCATGTCCGCCAGCGACGGCCACGTCGCCCTGCGGCGGACGGTGGAGGAGATCACGCAGTGCGTCTTCGTCCTCGACCAAGGGCGGCTGCGCATCGCCAAAGCGGAGGGACGGCCGCCCGGGATCCAGGGCAGCGTGTTCCGTCTCACCGAGACCGGCGACCTTCCCTCGCTCACCGAGGCGCCGATGGTCGCCCGGATCGGCAACGCCCTGCGCGCGGCGCGGCTGCAGCGCAACCTGGGCCAGTCCGCGCTCGCCCGCCTCGCGGGGGTCTCGGCCAGCGCGATCTCGCAGGCCGAGCGCGGCCAGCGCGGCCTCTCCCTCGAGACCCTGCTCCGCCTGGCGACCGGCCTGAACGTCACGCTCGACGAGCTGCTGCGCGGCGAGGTCGCGACCGGATACCGGCTCGGGCGCCGCCGCTCGCCGCCGCGACGGCATACCGCAGACCGCAGCGAGCCGCTCGCGCTGCTCGACGACCCGCACGCCGGGCTGCGGGTGTACCTCGTGCGCATCCCGCGCCGCGGGACGGCCGAGCCGCACATGACGCACAAGGGCGTCGAGCTTCTCACGATCGCCAGCGGCCTCGTCCAGGTGGTGCTGGCGACCGGACGCCCGGTGCTCACTGCGGGGGAGGCGCTGCTGCTCGACGGCACGCCGGTCATCGCCTGGCGCAACCTCGGTGTCGGCGAGGCGACGCTCTTCTGGACGCTGCGCGACGCGCGGCGCGACGCGTAGCGCTCACACTCCTTCGATCGAGCTGATGTCCTGCGGTCGCACGGGGACGCGACGTCCGCCCTCGGCCTCGATCACGAGCGCGCCGTCCTCGAGCACCTCGAGGGCGCGTCCCTGCAGCCTCGTCGCGCCGCCGAGCAGCCGCACCCGGACGTCGCGGCCGATCGTGCGACAGAGCGGGACGTAGTCCGCGAGCACGGCGGCCGGCGCGGCGGCGAGCCGTGCGTCGATCGCCTGCAGGACCGAGCCCAGCAGCGGGCCGCGCGGCGGCTCGGCATCGCGGATGAGGACGTTGACGACCGCCCACTTGATCGTCGGGCCGCCGAGCCGGACCTCGATGCCGACCGCGGCCGCCATGGCGCGGGCGCGCTGGATCTCGTCGGGCCACTCGATCGTCGCCTGCTCACCGAGCACGTCGGCTAGGGCGGATGTGGCGACGGTATAGAGCCAGCCCTCCCGCTCGGGAGCCAGTCGAGGCCGCAGGACCAGCGAGAAGCCGAGGTCCCGACCCGGCCTGACGTCCCAGGGCAGACCCCCGCGTCCGCGCGCCGCTACCTGGTAGTCGGCCACGACGACCGCACCGGCCGGCGCCCCCGCCCGGGCCCATGCAATCGCGTCGGCGTCCGTGGACAGCAGGGCGGGATAGGTCCTGAACGGCCGGTCCATGCACGCGGCCAGCGTTGCCTCGGACAAGTCGTCGCTCACCGCCACGGGCCCGGGTCGCCGACATCGCGGGCCGCCTGCGAGAAGACGTCCTGCAGGCGCATCCACTGCGGCACGTGGAAGCGCGCCATCGCGCGCGTGACCGCTTCGCGGAACGTCTCGCGCGCCGCCGGCTCGAGCTCGCGCGCCTGCAGCAGCGCGCTCGCCACGACTCG
>JAHWJM010000481.1 GCA_019348435.1 Actinomycetota bacterium | reverse complement strand
CGAGCTCGACCAGCGCGCGACGCACGACGTGGAGCAGTCCCGCGTCGAGCACACCGCCGACTGCGACCGGATGCTCGGCTCGGCCGTCGACCCCGAGGACGCCGTGCAGGTGACGTTGGTCCGAGCGGGGCAGTCGAGCGACCGGGTCGAGGGCCGCTCGTCGGTGCGCTCCTGGCGGGACCGCAACGCGGCCGACGGCGGGCTCGAGGCGCTGCGCGCGGGCCGGCGGCGGGCGCCCGGCGCTCAGCCCGACCGGCGCGCAGGTCCTCTACAGCCGCAAGGACCTCCACCCGGCCGGGCAGCAGGTCTGGCTGACCGACATCGAGGGGCGCGAGGACCGCGAGATCCTTAATTTCGGGGCGGACGTGAAGACCTCGGCGTCGTGGTTCCCGGACGGCGAGCGCGTGCTGGTGCTGTCCGACACCGCGACCCACCGGCGCCTCGGCGTCTGGCTGGACGTGGTCGAGCAGCGCGGACTGCTCGACGACGTCGTCGTGCTGCTGACCGCCGATCACGGCATGCAGGCCGCCGATCCCTCCTGCACCGGCGACTGGGACGCGGCGCTGACCGCCGCCGGCGTGCCGTTCCGCGACGAGGCGTACGGCTTCCTCTACCTGGGCTACTTCGTCGCGGTGCTGCTGTTCTTCTCCGTCGGGGCGTACGTCGCGCCACTGCGCGTCACAGTCGCGGTCGCCGCCACCGGCGCCCTGATCGGGGCCGTCGCGACGCTGCGCGGCCCGCAACCACCGCCGGCGGCCTTCGGTTCGGTCCTGGCCGTCGCGGCTCCGGCCGCGGTCGGGCGCCTGGTCCGCCACCAGCGCGAGCAGGCGGAGCGCCTGGAGGACCTCACCGAGCGCCTGCGCCGCGAGCGGGCAGGGGCCGAGCGCGCGGCGGAGCCCACCGGCAGCGTGATCGAGCACGATGCCAGCTTGCCCGTCAGTTTGCCGGCTGCGCAGCCATCGCCTCGCGCCCTCCTGCGAAGGCCCCGAGCATGGTCGGGTAGTCGTCGTCGCGCACGGCGTCCGGCTCGAGGAGGCGCTCGAGGGCCAGGCCGTTGCCCATCGCGAAGGCCATGACCGCGATGCGCTCGGGAGGCAGCGGGGGGTTGGCGGGCAGGGCCGCGGCGATGGCCTCGCGCAGGGAGCGGTAGCGGGTGACCAGCTCCTCGCCGAAGCGCTCGTTGCGCAGGGCGTGGGCGGCGAACTCGAAGAACGGGCGCTGCCACTCGGGGTCGGCCGCGCGGCCGGCGCGCGCACCCGCGCGGTGAATAGGATCGCCACCTCGGCCGCGCGCTCGTCCCCGCGTCGCATGTTCGAAGGATCAGCCCCTCTCACCGGGGCCGATCCTTCGAACATGGCTCACGGCGTCTCTCAACCGGGCGGCGCCGCCATCACCTCGACGCGGTGGCCGGCCGGCGAGTGCACGAAGGCCCGCGGTGCGCCCCAGTGCTCGGCGCGCGGCTCGGGCGTGAAGCCCGCGGCGCGCAGGCGGTCCAGCGTGGCGTCATGATCGGGGCAGACCACCGCGACATGGCCGGCGAGCGGGACGACCGGGTCGTCGACCCACAGGAGGTGGACCTGCGTGCCCTCGCGCTCCACCCAGCGCGCGCGCGGCGCCAGCGACTCGGGCGGGCGCACCTCGGCGAAGTTCAGCAGCGCCCAGAACGCGACCTCGGCCTCCCCGTCGGCCTCGCGGAGCTCGAGTGCGACGTGCTGGATCACGCGCCGCCCCTACCCGGCGGTGAGCGCCCTCACGCGCCACGCACCGCCGCCACGTTGCGCTCGTGCACCGCGCGCTGGGCCGCCGAGCGCCGCGCCACCGGCAGCTCGGCGTCGGGCAGCGCCTCGAGCCGGTCGAGCGTCTCCGCCGGCCAGCCGCCGAACAGCGCGTAGTCGCCGCCGAGCACGAACGCCGACGCCCCGGCCTCCTCCGCGTCCGCGAGCACCGCCTCGAGTGCCGGCAGGTTGCCGTGGACGTCGTAGAGGAGGGCGAGCGACACGCGGAAGTGGGCCGTGCTGGGCTCGAACCAGCGACCCCCAGCTTGTCGAGCTGGTGCTCTCCCAACTGAGCTAACGGCCCGCGGAGCGCGAGGATATCAACGGCCTGAAACGCCGAGAGGGGCCCCGAAGGACCCCTCTCGATCGGCCCGGAGGCCGCCCCTGTCGGCTTCCTGCCGA
>JAHWJM010000480.1 GCA_019348435.1 Actinomycetota bacterium | reverse complement strand
CCCGCCCCTAATCCAGACGGCGCTGCACGGCACTACGATTGACCTCCCAGCCATCGCCGCGCTGCCCGTTGCGCGCGGCAGGAGGATCATGTGAAGACCACCGTCGAGCGCGTCGACGAAACCACCGTCAAACTGTCCATCACCGTCGAGGCCGAGCGTGTCGGCAAGGCCATCGACCACGCCGCGGAGCACCTGTCGTCGCAGGTGAAGGTGCCGGGCTTCCGGCCGGGGCGGGTCCCGCGCAGGGTGCTGGAGACGCGGCTGGGCAAGGACACACTCGTGCAGGAGGCGGTCCGCGAGTTCCTCCCGCAGTTCTACGCCGAGGCCGCGCAGGCCGAGCAGCTCGAGATCGTCGGGCCGCCCAACTTCGACCTGGACACCTTCGAGGACGGCAAGGACGCGGAGTTCAGCGCCACCGTCGAGGTCCGGCCCGAGTTCGACGTGCCGGACTACTCGGCCGTCCAGGTCGCCCACCCCGAGTGGGAGCTGACCGACGAGGAGGTCGTCGACGTGCTCGGCAAACAGGTCAAGCAGCGTCGCGAGAGCATCGCCATGTACCGCGATGCCGGCCGCGACGACCGGGCCGCCGAGATCGATCGCCTTCAAGGTCGAGGGATGGAGCTCGCCGAACTCGGCAAGCGCATTCTTGGGCCCAAGCGACAGCCGCGCCGACCGGCCCGGATGGTAGGCGGCCGACGCGCCGGCGATCGCCTGGAGATTGTCGACCGGAGCCCCCGCCGCGGCGAGGACGGCGAGCGGGGCTGTCCGCCGCCGGGTCATCCCTCGACCTGTACCCGCAGGACACCGTCGGTGAGCACGTCGGCGGCGGCCGCGGTGTGGTCGAGGGCCTCCGCCAGCTTCGTGTAGGCCTCGGGTGACTCGTGGGCCAGGGCCTCGATGGCCTCCAGCAGAGCCTTGTCGGCCTTTTCGAGCGGGTCCAGCACGGTTTCACGGACGATCGCGGTGCGCTCGGCGAGGAGTGCGGCGAAGAGCTCGGTCGCGGCCTTCAGCTCCGCCTCGATCTCGGGCTTGGTCAACTCCGGGACGTCGCCGCCGGCGGCCTCGCGGGCGTAGAGGGCGAGGACCTGCCAGTGACGGCGCAGGGCGTCGCGGATGGGCCGTCGATCGCCAGGTACCTCCGGGATGGTGGCCAGGCGGTCGGCGAAGAGGGTGGCGCTCTCGTCCACCTGCCGGCTGGCCGTGAGGAACTGCGAGTCGAACTCCTCGCTGAGGCCCACCTGCACTGCGGCGAACGAGAGGTGGACATCCTCCTCGAGCAGCGTGCGCAGATCGGCGTAGAGTCGCGCCGCCTCGGACACCGCCTCGTTGGCGATCTCGCCGCTCTCGCGTGCGATCGCGACCGCGACGACGGCCGCCAGCCCGCGGCTGCGGTGAGCCGCCGCCGTCGTGTGCGTGAGTTGGCCACGGGAGTCGAGCCCCACGCGATCGAGGGCCAGCAGCATCTCGTCCACCGTGAGTGCGAGGTGCTCGTCGAGATCGTCGGCGCCCAGGTGCCGGCTACTGTCGGCCAACATGGTCTTGAGCGCCTTGATGCGCTCGTCGATCTCCCGCCGGAAGGGCGTGTTCGAGAACTCCGGCTGGAGCTGCTCGCGTCCGTAGCCGCGCGACAGCTCGAGCAGCTCTGAGTACTCGCGAGAGAAGCGGTCCACGCGCTCGGGGTCAAGGAGGGGCGAGACGGTCTCCACCAGCTCCTCGGTGGTGTGCTGGAGCTCGTCCGTGGCCGCCTTGTGCAGCTCGGAGTCGAACCCGGCACGGGCGCCGGTCCGTGTCGCATGGACGACGAAGAAGACGGTTTCCTCGAAGAGCGACGCGGTCTCGGCGCGCAGTTCGACGGCCTCCGCGTCGGGCGGGACGGCCAGCTGCTGCGGCACGTCCACCGGCCTGGCGGCGGGGCCACCGTCATCACCGCACCCGACGCCGGCGAGCGCGACGGCGGCCAGGACCGTGGCGGGCAAGCCATCCCGGACGCGCATGGGCGTCCCCTACCCGGCTGGGCGTCGACCAGACGTTCGCGTCACCCCGGGCGTCACCCGACGGACCCGCCTCGCGCGGCCGGGCCCAGTCAATGGCGGATGCATCACCGAGCATGGCGTGCTCAAAACACCGGCCGATGGGTAAGCGGGCCAGCGATGCTCGACCGACCGTGGACAATGCCCAGCG
>JAHWJM010000047.1 GCA_019348435.1 Actinomycetota bacterium | reverse complement strand
CGATGTCGATGACGCACGGCGACTTCGACTACGCGTACCTCGAGCGGCTCGCGCTCGACCCGCAGACTGGCCGGCCGCGCTTCACCCACCTCGCGTTCGCCGGGCACTTCGACTCGCTCATGTTCGGCCGCCGTGGGTTGCGCAGGCCGAGCAGCGAGGCCGACCTGCACCCCCACCGCCAGCACTTCTGCGACATGTTCACGCGCCTCTACGAGACGCACGGCGTCACGAGCTACCTCGCCCACAACATGACGGTCACTCCGCGCAACGTCGACGAGATCCCCGACATGCTGCGCACGACGCGCGACATGGGCTTTCGGATGTTCTCGTTCCAGCCCGCCGCGTACATCGGCAACGAGGGCCGCTGGAAGGATGACCTCCGCGCGTTCTCGACCGACGAGGTGTGGCGGCGGATCGAAGCGGGCGCCGGCGCGCGGCTGCACTTCAACGCCGAGCAGATCGGTGACGTGCGCTGCAACCGGACCGCGCACGGCCTGATCACCGCGGACGGCTACGCGACGCTGCTCGACGAGGACGACCCGCGCGACGCACGCGCGCTGGCCGATTTCCTCGCCGCGTTCGGCGGGATGGACTTCGACGACCCGCAGCGCGGCCTCGTCGCCGCACGCGCTGCGCGCGCGATCGCCCGCCACCCCGGCGTCCTGCGCAGCGGCGCGCCGTGGGCGCTGCGCCTGCTGCGCCGACTCGGCGGGGTGCGCGCGGTCCGCCGCGACCGGCCGAAGCCGATCACGTACGTCATGCACTCCTTCATGCACGCGCACGACGTCAAACCCGCGTGGGAGCTGCTGCAGCGCGGCGAGACGTCCGGCGACCCGAGGATCCGCGCGACGCAGGAGCGCCTGCAGGCCTGCTCGTACGCGATGGCGCACCCCGACTCCGGGACGCTCGTTCCCGCGTGCGCGCAGCACGCCGTCCTCGACCCGGTCGAGAACCTCCGCCTGCAGGAGCTGCTGGCGATCCGGCCCGCGTGACGAACGCCCGGCGTTCAGGGGGCCTTCGTCCTGCCGATCGGCGGACTCCTCGGCGGTGTCCGGGACCAGCCCCCGTCGCCGACCGACCCGCTGCACGAACGGCGCAGCCGCGGCGAGCACGACGATCAGCGCGACGGCGGCGATGAACTCCGGTGAGGTCGGTTCGTCGAACGAGCCGCCCAGCGCCGTGTAGGCGAACGTCCCGGGGATGATCCCGACCGCGGTGGCCGCGACGTAGCTGCGCAGATCGACGGCGCTGACACCGGCGACGTAGTTCAGCGCGTTGAACGGCACGAGCGGGATGAGACGCACGTACAGCACCGCGACGAAGCCGTTGCGAGCGATCCAATCGTCGAGCTGCTCCACGCGCTCGCCGGCGATCTGCTCGACCTGTTCGCGCCCCAGTCGGCGGCCGATGAGAAAGCAGATCGTCGCGGCCGTCGTCGCGCTGACGACGCTCACGGCGGTCCCGAAGGCGACGCCGAACAGCACGCCGCTGGCCGCCGTCAGCAGCGTTCCCGGCACGAGCATCACGGTGAACGCGACGTAGAGGCCGATGAAGACGAGCGGTCCGGCTACGCCGGTCGACGCGACCGCGTCCTCGATCCCGTCCTTGCTGGGGCCGCCGACGGCGATGGCCGCGACCGCCCCGCCGATCAGGACCGCCGCCAGGATCGCCAGTCTCGCACGCGGTGATCACGCGAGCCGCACGAGCAGCGTCGTGAACCGGCCGTCACCGTCGCCGGCGGCGCTCATCGGGCAGGAGGACGTCGGGTCATGTCCGCAGCGTTCGCGCGACCGCGGCGAGCGCGATCAGCGTGGGCGCGAGGAACAGGATGGCGAGCGTGGCGGCGATCTGCGGGTCGCTCTGCGCGAACGGGACGAGCATCACCGCAAGCGTCGTCGTCTCGCCGCCGATCGCGAGGGTCGTGCCGTACTGGCTCCAGGACACGATCAGCGCCATCATGGCGGCGGTCGCGAGGGCGGTGCGGCTGGCGGGCAGGCTGACGAGCGCGAGGCGCTGGAGCGGCCCGGCGCCGACGGTCGCCGCCGCCTCCTCGAGCTCGATCAGCTCGCGGCTGAACGCGCCGGCGAGCACGACCACGACATAGGGCAGGGTGTAGATCAGGTGCGCCAGGGCGACCGCGAGCACCGTGTCGGTGACGCCAAGGCGGATGAACCACTCGGCGAGCCCCGCACCAATGGCGTACTGAGGGACGAGCAGCGGCATCGCGATCGCGAGCACGAGCACGTGGCGAACCCGCCGCGGCGCGGCGGCCAGCGCACGCGCGGCCGGCCAACCGAGCGCGAGCGCCCCGGCGGTCGCCAGCAGCGCGATCAGCGCCCCGTTGACGACGGCCTCGACGACCCCCGCCCCGTCCGACAGCACGTAGCGCACCCCCCGCAGGCCGAGCTCCTGCGGCAGCACCGCCGGCGCTCGCCACACGTCGGCCAGAGCGCGCACGAGCAGCGTGAGGACCGGCAGCACTGCCGCGATCGCCAGCATCGCGATGAGCAGGCGGCGCGCGTGGCGGCGCTCACGCATCCGCGCGTCCCACGAGGCGACCGAGCGCGAGCGCCAGGAGCGTGGCCAGCCCGGCGCCGACGAGCAGCGCGGCCGCGGCGGTGGCCTGACCCGCCGCCTCGACCGTGCGTGTGGCCTCGAGCGCGTACTGCGACAGCGCCGTGGGGGTGGACGGCCCGACGACCAGCGGCACCTCGAGCGCACCGAGAAGGAAGGCGGCGACCACCAGCGAGCCGATCGTCAGCGCGGCGCGCACCGACGGCCAGACGACGTGGCGCAGGCGCGCGAGGGACCCCGCACCGAGGACTGCGGCCGCCTCCTCTCGCTCGCTGACGCCGGGCGTCCAGGCGGCGAGCACGAGCAGCGTCAGAAACGGCACCTCCTTGTAGACGTAGACGAGCACGATCCCGATCCCGGCGGAATCGCCGATGACGTCCAGCGCCACCACACCGAGCATGCGATCGGCAAGCCCGCCCGGCGCCAGCCAGATGACCGCGACGGTGGCGACGACCAGGTGCGGCGCCGGGAGCGGCGCGGCCGCCAACAGCGTGGCGCCGCGGCCCGCGCGGCGAAGGGCGGCGGCGAGCGCGAGCGCGAGCGCCGCCGAGATCGCCGTCGCCAGCACGGTGTACTGGATCGTGAACCGCAGTGACTCCCAGAACGCCGCGTCGTGCAGCAGCGTCCGCCACGCGTCCAGCCGAGGCGCACTGTCGCGCACGAGCGACTCGGGCTGCACGCTGCGCCACGCGGCACCGGCGAGGGCGCCGCCGAACAGCACGACGAGCGCTGCGACCGCCGGCAGCGCTCCGCGAGCGCGGGGCCGCAGCGAGGCGCCGGTCACGGACGCCTCTCGACGGGGCGCGGGGTGGGATGATCGGAGGCATGCTCGACGCGTACACGCGACGACTCGTCGCGCCGGCCGTCGAGTCGTCGGCGCGGCGAATGGACCGCGTCGGGCTCACGCCCACCGCCGTGACCGCGGGGGGCTTCGTCGTCGGCATCGGCGCCTGTGTTGCGGCGGCGCTGGCCGTCTGGCCGCTGGCGCTCGTGCTGTGGCTGGCCAACCGCGCGCTCGACGGCCTGGATGGCCCGCTGGCGCGGCTGCGCGGCACGAGCGACCGCGGCGGGTTTCTCGACATCGCCTCGGACTTCACGGTCTATGGCGCCTTCGTGCTCGCGGTGGCGATCGCCGAGCCCGACGCCCGCCTGGCGTGCGTCGCGCTGCTCGTCTCCTACTACGTCTCGGGAACCGCGTTCCTCGCATGGTCGTCGCTCGCCGAGAGACGCGCGCTGCAGAGCGGCGACTCGCGCTCGCTGCGCTTCGTCGGCGGGCTCGCGGAGGGAACGGAGACGATCATCGCCTACGTCCTGTTCTGCCTGCTGCCGGGATCGGCGGAGACCATCGCCTGGGTCTTCGCGGCGATCGTCGCGATCACCGCGCTTCAGCGCGTGGTGTTCGCGGTGCGCTCGCTCGCCGACCCGCACGTCAGCGGAGGCGCTCCGACGCGCGCAGGATCGTGAGGACGGGGCGCACGACGCGCCGGACGCGATCGTTGAGGTACTTCGCGCCCACGTCGCCACCGCCTGCGCAAGGTCGCAGCCGACCGCGCCGCCGACGACGACGACGTCGCGCTGCGTCACCGTGCCGCGGGCTCCTCGTGGGCCTCGCGGTCGGGGATGGGCCACAGCCGCTCACGCGGCAGCTCCACGCCGACGAGCTCCCCCACGGCCGGCGCCGCGTCGGGATCGACGTGCATCTCGATCGTCGCGGTCGCGCCGCGCAGCTCGAGCCGCACGACGCTGCCGACGTACGTGCTGGCGTGCACCCGCAGGCACAGCGGCCCGTCGGGGTCGAGCCGCACGTGCTCGGGCCGGATCGCGACGAGCGCGGCGCCGTCGGGCGCGTCGACCTCCACGGCGCCCTCGTCGAGGACGAGCCGTCCGTCACGCACCACTCCGCGCAGGAGGTTGCGCATTCCCAGAAAGCGGGCCAGCACCGGCGAGGTCGGACGTTCGAACAGCTCGCGCGGCTGTCCGTGCTGGACGATCCGCCCCTCGAGCATCACCGCGAGCGTGTCGCCGAGCTGCGCCGCCTCGTTGCGGTCGTGGGTGACCAGCAGCGTGGTCAGCTCGCGCTCGCGCTGGACGCGCGCGATCAGCCCGCGCAGCTCGTCGCGGCGCCCCGGATCGAGCGCGCTGAGCGGCTCGTCGAGCAGCAGGACGCGAGGCTCGGCACAGAGCGCGCGGGCGAGAGCGACGCGCTGCTGCTCGCCGCCCGACAGGCCGCGCACAGAGCGTTCCGCGAGCCCGGCTAGGCCGACGTCGTCGAGCAGCGCGCGGGCGCGGGCGCCGCGTTCTCGCCGCGACACGCCGCCCAGCCGCAGCGCGAAGGCCACGTTCTCGACGACCGAGAGATGGGGCAGCAGCCGCGGCTGCTGGAAGACGAGCCCGACCCCGCGGCGATGGGCCGGAAGCTGATCGATCGGCTCGCCCCCGGCGGAGATCGAGCCCGCGCTGATCGGCTGCAGGCCGGCGATCGCCCGCAGCAGCGTCGTCTTGCCGGCACCCGACGGGCCGAGCAGCGCGGTGAGCCTGCCCTGCGGCAGGCACAGGTCGAGCGCGGGCAGGATCAGCGCGCCGTCGGCGGCCACCGTCAGCCCGCGGCACTCGAGCATCAGCGCAGGACCTCGCGCTTCCACCGCCGATCGAGCTCGGGCACCCGCTCGGCCGGCAGCTCGGCGACCGGCTCGCCGAGGTCGTCGAGCACGTAGGGCGACGGCGGCGCCTCCGAGCCCTCGGGCAGGGCGTCCGCGGGCAGGACGCTGGGGAGGCCGATCACGCGTGGGTCGGCCTTCTTCGCCTGGAGCACCGGGTCGAGCAGCAGGTCCGCGACGACGAGAGCGCCCGCGCGATTGGCGGCGTTGGCCGAGATCGTCACGAAGCTGACGTTCTGCAGCGTCCGCCCCTCGAGCACGAGCGGCCGGGCGCTGCGGGGCATGCCGCCCTGGCGGACGCCCGTCGCCACGAAGCCCGGGTCGTAGCTCATCGCGAGATCGACCTGCCCGTTTCCGAACAGCCGGTTGAGCTCCGCCTCGGATTTCGGGTGGGTGCGCCCCCCGCGCCACAGCAGGGGCTCGAGCTCGCGCAGATACTCGAACGCGCGGTCCTCGCCCAGCGTCTGCACGACGAAGCGCACGAAGGCCGAGCCGGTGAAGTCCGGTGGCGCGGGATAGGTGATCCGGCCGGGATTCTCGCGGGCGTACTCCAGCAGCGCGTCGAGGTCGCGCGGCGGCCGCGGCGTACGCTCGCGGTCGTAGGCGAAGATGAGCGCGGCGCGGCTCCAGGGCGATTCCTGTCCGTCGACGGGGACACCGAAATCGTTCGTCAGCGTCGGGTCGTCATCGTCGAGCAGCCGCGCGTTCGGAAGCCGCGGCGCCCAGTCGCGCAGCCAGAGGCCGTCGCGCGTGCCCTGGGCGAAGTTCTCGCCGTTGATCCAGATCAGGTCGACCGCGCCGCCGTCGTCGCGGCCCGCCCGCTGCTCGGCCGCGACGCGCTGCACGGCGCTGGCCGTGTCGTCGACCGGGACGCGCCGAAGCGTGATGCCGAGTTCCTCCGCGCGCGGCGCGACCTCCTCGTCGACGTACCGGTTGACGCGCTCGTCGCCGCCGTACATCCACCAGCGCACGGTCTGCCCGCGAGCCGCGTCGAGGGTCGCCTCCCACGAACCGCCGGGCAGGACGCTCGCCCGAGCCGTCGCGGAGCCGTCTTCGTCGCCGCATCCGGCGAGCGCGACCAGCGTGATCAGCGCGAGCATCGCGGCGAACAACCTAGGTGTCTTGGGCATCCTGTTCCCAGCGTGCCCGAGCCACCCAGCCGGAAACCTGCAGCGAGCGAGCGGATGTACCGCGGCGGACACCCGCTCGAGCGCGAACGGACGCTTGCGGGCCTGGCCAACGTCGCGGCGTTGACGTTCCTCGCGGCACGGGCGGTGCCCGGCGGGTTCGTCGTGGCGTTGGCGGGAGGGCTCCCGCTGGCACGCGCCGCCCATCGCCACGGCGCGCGTGCCGGCTACGCGGCGGCGGGGGCCAGCCTGATCGAGACGATGGCGATCATGGGACCGGCGCGGATGGGCATCCCGGTCCCGCACGCCGCGAGCGCCCCCGCCCTCGGCTCACTCGAGCGCCGCGGTGCGGCGCTCCTGGTGCTGGCGCTGACCGGCGCGGTCATCCGCTTCGGCTACTACCTCGCCACGAGCGCCTTCTACGTGCTCGTGCTGGTCGGCCTCGACGCCTACGCCGGCACGTACGAGGCGATGCGCGGGACGTTCGCCTTCCTGCCGGGCGGCGACGCGGCGCCGCTGGTCATGACCGCCGCGTTTCTGCTCGTGTGGTCGCTCGCCGCCGGGCTGATCCAGGCCTGGGTCGTGCGGCGAGGCCTGCGCCGCTGGCCCGACGAGGCCGAGGAGTTCGGCGAGCGGCCGGCGGCGGCGCCGGATCGCGACGGGCTCGCCGACCCGCGCGCGGTCGTCGGGACGGGGCTCGTGGCGATTGCGATCACGCTTGCCACGACGCAGCCGGCGGTGCTCGCGCTCGTGGCGGGATGGCTGCTGGCGGCGTGGCTGATCGTGCGCGCCGGGGTCCGCAGCCTCACCGGCGGCCTCGCGCTTGCCGCGCCGCTCGCCCTTTCGACGCTCGCCTTCGGCCTCGTCGGGGGCATCGGCGCGGAGCTGGCCCTGCGGCGGGCGGCGCGGGTGGCCCTGCTCGTGCTGACGGCGGTCTGGCTGCGCTCGGCCGCGGGCGCGGCCGGGCTGCGCGCGATCTCCCTGCGCGCGGTGCGCCGGCTGCGGCGCCTGCCCACGGTCGCGCTCTCCGCCCGCGTGCTGGCGGCCTCAGCGGGAGTGGGAAACTACGGCGAGTCGGCTCGATCGCTCGGGCGCAGGATCTCCGCGGTGCGCAAGCGCCCCCGCGCGCTGCTGGTTGCGGTGCTCGGCTGGATCGCGGCCGAGGCACGACGGCTTCCGGGCGCCGTCGACGAGGCTCGCGCCGGCTGGGCCGCAACCGACACCGCGCTCGTCGTCCTCGCCGCCGCACTCGCTCTCGGGACCCCCGTCGCACTGCTCGCATGACAGCCGCCGGCCCTCCCCGCCACGCAGGCACGTCGTCGGTTGATCGCGCCGGGAGCGGGCAGGCTGTGCGCATGCGCAGTCGAGGACGCCGCGGGACGCATCGCCGATCCGGTGCCGGAAGCCGAGGCACGCGCGCGATCGTGGTCGGCGCCGGCCATAACGGTCTTGTCTGCGCGTGTTATCTCGCGCAGGCCGGGCTCGAGGTGCTCGTCGTCGAACAGGCGGACCGGCCGGGAGGCGGGTCTCGCACCGACGAGACCGTTCCCGGCTACCGCTTCGACACGCACTCCGTCGCGCACAACATCATCAACGCGACGCCGGTCGCGCGGGAGCTGCGGCTCGCGGACGTCGGCTTGGAGTACCGGGAGATGGACCCCTTCGCGGTGGCGGTGTTCGCGGATGGGCGGATCGTGCGCTTCCACCGCTCGATCGAGCGCACCGTCGTCTCGATCGCCGAGGTCGACCGCCGCGAGGCGGAGGCGTATCGCCGCTTCAGGGACGTCGCCACGCCGCTGCTCGACCCGCTGGTGGCGTGGATGGGTGCCGGCGGCGGGGCGCCGGGTGTGCGCGCGGCGCTGAAGCATGCGCCGGCGGCCGCCCGGACCTTCGCCGGCCAGCCGCGGCAGATCGCGCACGACCTCCTGGGGTCGTACGGGCGCGTGCTCGAGGACCGGCTCGGATCTGATCTCACGCGCGGTCCGGTCGCCGCGTTCGCCGCGCACGCCTCCGCGGGACCCCAGACCCCGCGCGGCGCGCGGTTCGTCTACTGGCAGGCCGTCTATCACCGCATCGGCCAGTGGCACGCGGTCGGGGGGTCGGACGCCCTGACAGCGGCGCTCGTACGGCGGCTGGAGTCGTTCGGCGGCGAGGTCCGCTGCGGCTCGCCGGTGGCCCGGATCGATGCCCGCGGCAGACGCGCTCAGGGGGTGCGGCTCGAGAGCGGCGAGCGGATCACGGCCGACCTCGTCGTCACGGCGAACAACCCGCGCACCGCGCTTCTGGAGCTGGCGGATCCGCCGTTGTCGGGCCGCGTCGCCCGGCGGCTGCGCGCCACGCACGTCTCGAACGCCGTGCAGGCCGTGGTGCATGTCGCCACCGACCGCCTCCCCGCCTACCGCGGCGCACGGCCCGGCGACTGGAACGGGCTGCAGAGCTATGTCGACACGCTGGCCAACCTCGAGGCGGCGTTCGTCGCCGCCGGCGACCGCCGGCTGCGCACGCCGGCTCCCGCCTACGCGTTCACGACGTCGGCACTCGACGACTCGCTGGCGCCGGCGGACCATCACACCGTGTATCTCGCATCCCCCGCCGCGCCGTTCGAGACCCGCAGGGGATGGCAGGCCGACGGGCAGCGCCTGGCCGAGGATCTCATCGCCCAGGTCGAGGTCCGCGCGCCCGGCTTCCGGGACTCCATCCGAGGGGTCTCGGTGCGCACGCCCGAACAGATGGCCCGCGAGCTGCGCTGGCCGGGCGCCCATCCGATGCACCTCGACCTCACGCCCGACCAGGCCGGGCCGCGGCGCCCTACGCGGGCGCTCGCGTCGCATCGCACCCCGATCGAGCGCCTCTACATCAGCGGCGCGGGCACGGCGCCGTTCGGGGGCGTCTCCGGTCTGCCCGGGCGTGCCGCGGCGGGCGTCGTCCTCCAGGACGCCGCCCGCCTCGGCCGGTCATGACGCAGCGGCCATGCGCCGCTCGCGTCTGACGAACGCGCTCAGGCCGGCTGCGAACGCTCCCCCCACGCGCGCGCCTCTGCCGTCTCGCGATGGGTCGCCGCCTGCGCTATTCCGGCGAGGGTGACCACAGCGGCCGCTGCGACCGAGGCGTAGGCCGCCCACCCGACGGTGACGGCGGCCGCCGTATGGGTCTGATCTCCGCCGCCACCGGCTGCGGTGACCCACGGCGAGTCGAGCATGCGGTAGAGGATCCGCGTGAACGCCATGAAGCCGACGATCGCGATGACGCCGCCGAGCGCACCCGGCGAGAGCGGCGACCGCCGGCGCGCCGCGGACCACACCAAACCCGACACCACGAGCATCGACGCGACCACCAGGACCGACGTGTGCGGCAGCGAGATCCATCCGGCCCAGTTGTTCGTCGCCCCCTCCTGCGGGAATCCGGCGACGGTGTAGAACGTGAACAGGCCGCTGAACCCGAAGAAGAAGGCCGCGACCGAGGCGACGGCGGCGATCCCGAGCCACGGCGTCACGCCGGCCTGCCGGTCGGCGATCCAGAACCGCGGCTCCGTGCGCTTGGCAGCGCCGGACGCCGCGTGCAGAAAGCCGCCGAGCATCATCGTGACGGTGCCCGCGAACGCGATCCAGATGCCGGCCTCAAGCCCGATCGGGCGCGGGTTGTCGAAGCCGCAGCCGTAGTGCAGGCAGCCGCCGAAGGGCGGGACCAGCATCCGGTAGCCGAGCTGGAGGGTCGCCACAAGCGCGACTGCGCCGATGATCAGCCCCACGCCGCGTCCGGACACCGGCGCGCGGTTCATCGCCGTCAGCGACGTGAGCACGAGGACGACGAGCGCCGAGATGAGGATCAGCTCGGTCGTGTGCGGCACGCCGAACCAGGCCGACTTCGCCTCGTTGTTGAACATGTAGAAGTTGGAGCCCAGCGAAACGAACCCCAGGACCGCGCCGCCGAGCGCGACCCACATCCAAACCGACAGCCGCTGCATAGGCCATCCCTTCACTCGTTTGGCCGGCCGCGTACCGGCCGCGCCGGGCGTAGTACAGGCGCTGTCTGTTCGCGTACACCGTGGGGCGGAGCGGTCCTACTCTCGGTGCATGGTCGTTGCGCACGTCGTCGGGTCTCCCGGGTTCTACTGGGCGCTCGTCGCCGAGCTGTCGCTGGTGGTCTGGACGGTCCTGCTCCTCGTGGCGCCCGGCAGGCGCCAGATCGACCGCTGGCGGTTTGCGCTTACGGCGTTCGGTGCCGCCGTCTTCGCCTCGCTGATCACGCTCGCGGGCAAGGCGATCGAGGTCTGGCCCGGCAACCCGCTCTTCCCGAGCGGCCACACCGCCTACGTCGTGACGATCGCCGTCTTCCTCGTGGCGCGGGATCGACGCTGGCTGAGCGTCGTCATCCCGCTTGCGCTCCTGATGGCCGTCGCGCTCGTCCTGGCGAACTACCACGTGCCAGAGGACATCGCCGGCGGCGCCGCGGTCGGCGTCGTCGTCGGCGCGAGCGCCTTCACATGGCTCGACAGGAGGCGTCTGCGCGAGCAGTGAGGTTCTGCCCTGTCGCGTGACGCTTACCGACTGCCGGCGCGGGTCCGCGCACGCCGGGAAGTCTCTTACTGCCGGCGGTTTCGCCGCAGGATCGAGCCCGGGCGCACCGACACCAGGCGTCGCCACATCGGGCGGCGCTCACGGTCCGCGTCGGCCGTGGCCGCCTGATCCTCCTCTTCGTCGTCGTCCAGCGCCGCCGCCGCCGCATGCTCGTAGCTCAGTCGGAAGAGCGCGACGATCT
>JAHWJM010000479.1 GCA_019348435.1 Actinomycetota bacterium | reverse complement strand
CCAGGCTCACTGTTTCGGGCAACTCAGCGACCATTGTCCCGTCCAGCGCGCGGCCCCTATCAACCGAATCTTCGGGAATGCCGTCGAGGCGTTCATCGAAGTGCTGGACGGGCACACCTTGCACGAACTGGTGAGCGCCCGCCCGCCGCAGCGGGGAGGGCGGGCGGCGTCCACCGGAGCATTGGCCGCATTGGGGGTCCGGGACTGACCGTCCCTTGCTCAGCGGCCGGGCGGTGACGGGGCGAGTTCCGCCCGCACCTCCGGCGGCAGCTCCAGGATCGTCGCGTAGAGCCGCATCTTCTCTTCGCCGCCGGGGTCGTGGCGTCGTTCGCGGCCACGCTGGCGTCGGTGCAGATCATCCGCCAGGTCGAGCGCGACCGCTCGCTGCTGCCCTACGCGGTCTACCGCGTAGGGCTCGCGGCGCTCATCGCCCGGCGCCGACCCCTGCGGTAGGTTCGCACCCGATGCCCGAAGACGCCTACGCCGCCGCCGGTGTCTCGATCGCGTCGAGCGACGCCGGGGTACGCGCGCTCGTCGACGTGCTGCGCACGATCGACGCCGGCCGCGAGAGCCGCTCGCTGCTCGGCGCGGGCCATTACGCCAGCGTGCTGCGGGTCGCCGACGACCTGGCGATCGCGCTGTGCACCGACGGCGTGGGGTCCAAGCTCGTCGTCGCCGAGCAGACCCGGCGCCTGGACACCGTAGGGATCGACTGCATCGCGATGAACGTCAACGACCTCATCTGCGTCGGCGCCGAGCCGATCGCGATGCTCGACTACCTCGCCGTCGAGCAGCCCGACCCGGTTGCGCTCGCGCAGATCGCGGCAGGGCTGAAGAGCGGAGCCGAGGACGCCGGCATCGAGATTCCGGGCGGGGAGCTCGCGGTGCTGCCCGAGCTCATCCGCGGGCACCCCAGCCCGCACGGCTTCGACCTGTGCGGGGCGGCCTTCGGCACGGTCGCGCCGGACGCGCTCGTCACAGGGGCGGCGGTGGCGCCCGGCGACGCGGTGATCGGGCTGCCCTCCAGCGGCCTGCACTCCAACGGCTACACGCTCGCGCGCCGCGCGCTGCTCGAGCAGGGCGGGCTCGACCTCGACGACACGCCGGCGGCGCTCGGCGGCGCCTCGATCGCCGACGCGCTGCTCGAGCCGACCGTCATCTACGTGCGGGCGATCCTCGAGTTGCTCGCCTCACCCGTCGCCGTCCACGGTCTCGCGCACATCACCGGCGGCGGCCTGGCCAACCTCCTGCGCCTCAACGACCACGTCGGCTTCCGGATCGACGCGCCGCTGTCGGTGCCGCCGGTCTTCGGCCTCATCGCCCGCTGCGGCGCCGTCGCCGACGCCGAGATGTGGAACGTCTTCAACATGGGCTGCGGCTTCGTCGCGGTCGTCGCCGATGCCGACGCCGAGGACGTCGTGGGGACGCTGTCGGCGCATCATCCGGGCAGCGCGCGGATCGGCACGGTCACCGATCGCGCCGGGCACATCGACAGGAGTTGACGTGCGTCGCCCGCACGCGACTGCACAATAGGAGGATGCCTTCACCGGTCGGCACACTGCTCTCGGATCGCTACCGCCTCGACGCACAGGTGGGGATCGGTGGCATGTCGACGGTGTACCGCGCGTTCGACACGGTGCTCGAGCGCCAGGTGGCGATCAAGCTCATGCACCGCGAGATCGCGGGCGACTCCGATCAGCTCGAGCGCTTCCGCCGCGAGGCGCGCGCCGTGGCGCAGCTCAACCACCCGCACATCGTCGGCGTCATCGACGCCGGCGAGGAGGGCGATCCGGACCATCCGACGCCCTACATCGTCTTCGAGTACGTCGAGGGCGAGCCGGAGCTCTACCGGTTCATCGTCGAACACGATGCGCGCCAGGGCAGCCAGGCGACCCATGCCTTCAGCGAGAAGGTCGCGGGTGACGTCGCCGACGCGCTTGTACGCCGCGTCCGGACCGTCGCTGCCGGCCACGACGCGGGCGCCGTCAGCAGCGGCGGGCGCCAGCGCCGGTGCGACGACGCCGGTCACGCCGAGTGCCGACAGCACCAGCGCGGCAGAGGCGAGGGCGATGCGGCGGCGGCTCACGGAGAGTGACATACAAAGGTCTTCGGTCACTCTGCGCCACTTCCGCAGGGGGCCGTTCGGGTGAAGCTCGTGACGGAGCGCAGCCGGGCCGGTCGGTAGGCTCG
>JAHWJM010000478.1 GCA_019348435.1 Actinomycetota bacterium | reverse complement strand
CGCTACGTGACGCCGTGGGGCGAGGCCATCAACTTCGACGGCGAGGGCTCGGGACCGGTACGCGAGTGGGTGTTGCAGGGAGCGCAGGGCCTGGTGGGAGACTTCCACCTCGATGGCCTGCGCCTGGACGCCATCCACGCCGTCTACGACTCGGGCGCCCGGCCGCTGCTGGCCCAACTGGGCCGCCGGGTGCGACGCGCGCGGCCCGGCGCGCTGGTCATCGCCGAGTCCGGGCTCAACGACCCCAACGTCATCCGCCCCGTCGAGGTCGGTGGTCTGGGCCTGGACGCCGTCTGGGCCGACGACTTCCACCACGCGCTGCGCACGCTGGTCACCCACGAGAGCGAGGGCTACTACGCGGAGTTCGGCGACCTCGAGGACCTGGGCAAGGCGATGATGCGCCCTCATGTGCACGACGGCACGTTCTCGACCTTCCGCGACCGGCGCCACGGCGCGCCGGCCGGCGACCGTCCCGTCGAGCAGTTCGTGGTCTTCGCCCAGAACCACGACCAGGTCGGCAACCGCGCCTTCGGGGACCGCCTGCCGCCGGCCGCCCGGCGCCTGGCGGCCTTTGGCACCCTGCTCAGCCCGTTCACGCCCCTGCTGTTCATGGGCGAGGAGTACGGGGAACCCAACCCGTTCCTGTTCTTCGCCGACCACATCGACGAGGAGATCGCCGTGGCCACCCGCGAGGGCCGCCGCCGCGAGTTCGCGTCGTTCGCCGCCTTCGCGGGCGAGGAGGTGCCTGATCCCATGGCCGTCGAGACGTTCGAGCGCTCCAAGCTCTCCCGCGAGGAGGAGCCGGGACTGCGGGAGCTCTACCGAGGGCTTCTCGCTCTGCGGGCGAAGCTGCGCGGCCGCGAGGCCGAGGTGCTCTCGCTCGACGACGGAGTGCTCCTGGTGCGCCGGGGCGATCACACGCTGCTCATGAACTTCGGCGAGCGCGCGGTCGACCTGCCCGACGGCGAACTGGTCCTCTCGACCCACGACATCGACGGCGGCAAACTTGGGCCGCTGGCCGGCGCGGCGGTGCAGGCATGACCCACGAGGCCTGGCCCGGGCGCCCCTTCCCCCTGGGTCCCACCTGGGACGGGGAGGGCACGAACTTCTCGCTGTTCTCCGAGCACGCCGAGCGCGTCGAGCTGTGCCTGTTCGACGCCAGTGGTGCCGAGGAGCGCCTGGACGTCAACGATGTCACCGCGCACTGCTGGCATTGCTACGTGCCCGGCGTCGGGCCCGGCCAGCGCTACGGCTACCGCGTGCACGGCCCCTATGAGCCCGACGAGGGACACCGGTTCAACGCCTACAAGCTGCTCATCGACCCCTACGCCAAGGCCATCGAGGGCCGCGTGCACTGGGAGCGCGCCAACGTGCTGCCCTACACGCCCGACGGCACCGACGAGGCCGACCTCGAGCCCGACGACGAGGACAGCCGGGACGCCATCCCCAAGTCCCTGGTGGTCGACCCGAGCTTCGACTGGGGCGGCGACCGCCACCCGCGCACGCCGTGGAACCGCACCCTCATCTACGAGACCCACGTGCGCGGGTTCACCGTGCGCCACCCCGACGGGGGCTTTCGCCGCCTCCTCGTGACCGATGACGGGCGCGGCGTGATCGCCGCCGACGGGGCGGAAAAGGCTGTGCTCTCGATCATCGGCGATGATCGCATCGAAGTGGCCCTGGCGGGCCATCGCTACCGCCTGCCGGCAACGGTGAAGCGCGATTAGGCAATGGCTTGGCGCACGATCCTCTCTGCAGATGAGATGCGCGCTGCCGAGGCGGCGGCGATCGCGTGCGGCACTCCCGTCGAAACACTGATGGAGCGCGCTGGAACGGCCGCCACGGAAGCGATCTGGCGTCATGCAGGCCCCCTCCCGGCATTGGTCCTGTGCGGTCCCGGCAACAATGGCGGCGACGGCTATGTGATCGCTCGCTCGCTTCAGGAGCGCGGCGTGAAGGTGCGCGTGGCGGCGCTCGGCGAGCCGCAAAGCCCGGCCGCCAAGGCCGCCCGTGATTCGTGGGGCCAGTCAATCGAGGATCTGGGTGGAAATCCGCCCGCGCCGCTGCTGGTCGATGCCCTCTTCGGCACCGGGTTGAAGCGAGGCTTGGACGAACAAACGGCTTTTGAACTGATGCGTCTTGCGGCCGCTGCGCGGGTGCGAGTGGCGGTGGACCTCCCAAGCGGCGCCGCGACAGA
>JAHWJM010000477.1 GCA_019348435.1 Actinomycetota bacterium | reverse complement strand
AGAGCGGCGATACACTCCGACAGCGCGCCACCCATTGCTGGCGCGCTGTCGCCGCCGGTACCCGATGAGGAGCCCCCCATGCTGACACGCCTGTTCCGCCGGTGTGCCCATCTCGGCCGGTCCCTGGCCCGCGCGCTCCAGCAACGCCTGCTCACCGCGGCGAAGCCTGCCGAACCGGGCGTCGCGCTGGACGCGCTCGCCGACCTCGTGCGCAGCCGGCCCGCGCTCATCGCCGAGAACGCCTTCCTGCGCCAGCAGCTCCTCATCCTGCGGCGCAGCGTCAAGCGCCCACGCTGCACGCCGACCGATCGGGCGCTCCTCGTGCTGCTCGCCAGCCGCCTCCGGGCCTGGCGGCAGGCACTCGTCATCGTGCAGCCCGAGACCGTGCTGCGCTGGCACCGGCAGAGCTTTCGTCTGTTCTGGCGATGGAAATCGCGGCCCCGCTCGTCACCGCGGCCGAAGGTGGCGGCCGAGACGATCGCGCTGATCCGCGAGATGGCCGCGGCCAACCGGCTGTGGGGCGCCGAGCGCATCCGGGGCGAGCTGCTGAAGCTGGGCATCCGCGTGGCCAAGTGGACCGTGCAGCAGTACATGCGCGGCACCCGCCCGCCGCGGCGCGCCGGGCAGACCTGGGCCACCTTCCTCCGCAACCATGCGCACGAGATCTGGGCCTGCGATTTCCTCCCCATCACCGATGTCCTGTTCCGGCCCCTCTACGCGTTCTTCCTGATCGCGCTCGGCTCGCGCCGCGTCGTCCATGTCGGCGAACGCCTGCTGGATCAGACGGTCCATGACGGCGCGCTTGTTCTCGAAGTAGAAGTAGACCGTCGTACGCGAGACGAACGCCCGCCGCGCGATCGTGTCGATCGTGACCCGCTCGTGCGAGCCCTCGCTGAGCAGCTCGCGGGCAGCTTCGAGGATCGCGTCCTCGGTCGCGTTGCGGGGAGCGAGTGCTCCGGAGGCGTCAGACGGCGCCGGGCTATCGGCGGGCTTCGAAGTGTGCAGCGATCCGCTCGCGAGTCTTCTCCGGGGGCACGATCTCGTCGATGAACCCGGCCTTCGCGGCGATCGCGACCGGCAGGTGCTGCTCCTCGTAGGCGGCGGCCAGCGCGACCGGATCGGCCCCCGCCTCCAGCTCGCGGCGATGGACGATCTCGATTGCCTGCGGCGCGCCCATGACGCCGATCGTGGCATCGGGCCAGGCGAGGGTCAGGTCGTGTCCGAGGTCGCGGCAGTTCATGACGATGTAGGCACCACCGTACGCCTGTCGCATGGTCACTGTCACGCGCGGCATCTCGGCGACCGCGAACGCGCGCAGCAGCTCGGCGCCGCGACGCAGCACGGCCTCGCGCTCCTGACGCACGCCGGGACGGTATCCGGGGGTGTCGGAGAGCACCACCAGCGGGATCCGGTACTTGTCGCACATGTTCACGAACCAGGCGCCCTTGTCCGACGCGGCGGCGTCGAGGACGCCGCCGAGGTAGCGCGGCTGGTTGGCGATGACGCCGACCGGATGGCCCTCGACGCGGCCGAAGCCGACGACCATGTTCTTCGCGTAGCGCTTGCTCAGCTCGAGGAACTCGCCGCCGTCGAGCAGGTGGCGCGTGACGTCGCGCACGTCGTAGACGAGGCGCTTGTTCGTCGGGATCGTCGCTGACGGATCGCCGGCTAGCGGCTCGACCGGGTCGCGGTAGGGCAGCGGCGCACCGGGGGTCCCGGGAAAGTAGGACAGGGCCTGGCGGATCAGCGCGGAGGCGGCGACGTCGTCGTCGGCCTCGAGGTGCGAGACACCGGTCTTGCGGTGCACGCGGTGGCCACCGAGCTCGACGCCGGTGACGACCTCGCGCGTGACCTTCGCGATGACGCGCGGGCCCGTGAGGAACATCTGCGCCTCCTCGCCGACCATCATCACGAGGGTGCCCAGCGACGGCGAGTACGCCGCGCCGCCCGCGCACGGGCCGCAGATGACGCTGATCTGCGGCACCCGCGCGCGCGACGTCGCGCGGAAGATCGACGCGTACGCGCCGAGCGCGCCGATGCCCTCCTGCAGGCGCGCGCCACCGGAGTGCAGGAAGCCGACGACCGGCGCGCCGGCCTTGTTGGCGGCCTCGATCGTCGAGCAGATCGTCGCGCCGCCGGCCTGGCCGAGCGAGCCGCCCTTGTGCTTGACGTTCTGCGCCCACACGTAGATCGGCCGGCCGCCGAC
>JAHWJM010000476.1 GCA_019348435.1 Actinomycetota bacterium | reverse complement strand
CGACGAGCACTACGAGCCGACCGCTCCCAAGGCCCAGGCCGCCGATGCGGCGATCGCCGCGCTGCGCGAGCGCGGCTCCCCGAGCCATGACGGGCTCTCGGCGAGGCTCGTCGCGCACGCCGAGCGCGGCGCGGACCTCATGCTCGAGCTGCAGCCCGTGCGCTGGGCGCTGCGCCTCGTCGACGGCGACGCCTCGCACTCGGTGGCCGCGCTCGCCGTGACGCGCGCCGCCGACGGGCGCTGGCTGGCGGGCCGCCGCGCTCCCTGGCTGTCCTCCTGGCCCGGTCGCTGGGCGCTCGGCGCCGGCGGTGCGGTCGACATCGGCGAGAGCCCGGCGCACACGCTCGTGCGCGAGCTCGACGAGGAGTGGTCGGTGCAGCCCGAGCGGCTCACGGTCGAGGCACTCGTACGCCTGCCCCACCAGCTCGTCATGGTCGTAGGCCTTGCGTGGCTGCCGGAGGGCGCCGAGATCGAGATGGACGAAGAGCACGACGCCTACGCCTGGTGGCCGGCAGCCATCGCCGAGTGGCCCGAGGAGGCCGACGAGCCGCTTCGCCGCATGGCGGCGATGCTGGCGCAACGCAGCGCATGAGGCGCCTGCTGACCTTCGGGCGCCTGAAGTGGGGCTCCTTCCTGCACTCGGCTGTCTACACGGTGCTGCTCGTCGTCTGGCTCGTGCCCGGCCTGGCCGGCCTCGAGGCGATCTTCGGCATGGCGCACGGCCTCGGCTGGATCGCGATGTCGCTCGCCTGCATCGGCGCGCTGCGCCTGCGCGTGATCGACCTGCGCCTCGCCGTCGCCGTCGCCGTGCTCGGCGGGATCGGCCCGTTCATCGGCTCGTATGAGTTCTGGCGCCAGAGCCGCGCCGGCGAGGCGCGGTCGGGTCAAGATCCGGCGCCGACGCGCGCCTGACGCGCGGAAGGCGCAACTCCGGCCTCCGCGAGGGGTAGTCCTGTGAGATGGTCGGCGTCGTCCTGCTTTGCAGCTTCGTTGCGCGCACCCGCGGCGACGGCGCCGCGACCTTCTAGAGTGGATCTTTGGCATGGCCGTGAACACCACAGTTCAGGTAACGCTCCCGGCGATGGGCGAGTCGGTGCGCGAGGGCACCGTGCTCGAGTGGCACAAGCAGGAGGGCGATGCCGTCGAAGCCGACGAGCCGCTCGTCGACGTCTCGACCGACAAGGTCGACGCCGAGGTTCCCGCACCCGCCGCCGGAACGCTCGTGAGGATCCTCGCGGCCGAAGGTGACACCGTCGCGGTTGGCGGCGTCCTCGCGGAGATCGCGCCGAACGGTGGTGGGGCCGTGGCGGCCGACGAGGACCGCTCCGACGGCGCTGCCTCCGCCGCCGGCCAGGGCAACGGCACCTCCGCGATGTCGCCGGCGCCCAGCGAGAGCCCGTCGGCACCCGCCCCCAACGCCATGTCGGCGAGGCGCAGCACTGCGTCCTCGACCGGCCCGCGCAGACCGATCGGCTCGAGAGCAGGGTCGTCCAGACTAGTAAGTACCGTGACGGCCACCACCTTCAGATCGTCTGACGCGGCCGCTACCGCGGCTTTGATCATGTCCGATCCGCCCGAAGCATGAACGGTGGTCAAGCTCGCTCCGAACGACGAGATGTTCGTGATGGCCGATTCGACTTGGGCCGGGATGTCGTGGAACTTGAGGTCCACGAAGAGCGGCGCGATGGTGGAGATCTCGCCGGCCAGTGCCGGACCTCCGGTGGTGAACGAAGTCAACCCGATCTTCACGTAGCCCACGTGCTCGGCTACGGCTCGCGCGAGCTCGAGGTTCTTCTCCGGGTCCGGCGCGTCGAGGGCGACGACCCACCCGCCGCGGCACCCGTCGACGCCCGCGTGCAGCGTCAGATCAGTACGTGTCGAGGATCGAGGTCACGAGCGCGGCGATGGCCGACCGCTCCGACCGGTTCAGCGTCACGTGGGCGAAGATCGGGTGCCCGCGCAGCGCGTCGATCACCGAGGCGATGCCGTCGTGGCGCCCGACCCGGAGGTTGTCGCGCTGCGCCACGTCGTGGGTCAGGACGACCCGCGAACCCGCACCGAGCCGCGAGAGCGCCGTCAGCAGCGCGGCACCGAACATGCCGAGGACGAGGCCCCAGTAGATGCCGACGCCGAGCCGCTCCTGCAACGGCGTGCCGGCGACGTGCATCTGGAGTGCCACAGCCATGAGTCCGGCGGCGACGCCGCTCG
>JAHWJM010000475.1 GCA_019348435.1 Actinomycetota bacterium | reverse complement strand
TTCCTGAAGCTGGCGACGGAGAGCCGCCTGTCGGCCCTCTATACCGTCGCGCTCGCCGTCGGGCTGCGACGGGGCGAAGCCCTCGGCTTGATGTGGGACGCCGTCCACTTGGACGAGGGAGTCATCGAGGTGCGCCGCCAACTCCAACGGTACGATGGCGGCCTCCACCTCGACGATGTGGTGAAGACGAAGTCGAGCCGACGGAAGGTACGCCTACCGGCCTTCGCCATCGCGGCGCTGAAGCAGCACCGTGTGCGCCAGATGGAGGAGCGTCTCGCGGCAGGGACGGTCTGGCGAGACACTGACCTCGTGTTCACCAGCACCATCGGGACGCCACTCGACCCGGACAATGTCAAGCGGGACTTCGACCGCCTGCGGCGGCTGCCGGCGTCCCGCGCAGCCACGCGAACGTACCGAACGGCATGGTGATCCGCGGTCGGCAACCTCCATCGACTGCGGACTGCGGACTGCGGAGTGCGGACTGCGGACTGCGGACTGCGGACGAGCTCAGCAGACATCGGTGTGACCCAGCTCGCGTGCCCGCGACGCGGCGTCGAGCGCTGCGCTCGACTGGTCCAGTGCAGCCGACGTCCGTTCCGCGTCGGAGCGCGCCTGCTCGGCGGCCTCCGCGTAGCGGCCCTGCGACAGCAGCGCCTCGGCCAGCGCTGCGCGGGCGGCGCCGCTGGCGGGCTGGCGCTCGAGCACGCCGCGGAACTGGCGCTCCGCATCGGCGGTGGCGGCAGCCTCGTAGAGCGCGGTGCCCAGCATGAAGCGCACGCTGGGCGTCAGCTCGCGCACGCGCTGCTCGACGTCGGCGGCCACCGCGGCCGGCTCCGCGCCGCGTTCGAGCATGACCGTGGCCAAAGGCAGGACGCAGCCCAGGAAGGCGGGATGCTCGTCCAGGCAGCGCGAGAGGACCTCCTGCGTGCGCGCGAGGTCGCCGAGCGCGCGATGCGCGGCGGCCAGCTCCAGAAGCGCGAGGTAGCTGCCGCAGCCCTGCATCGATGTGTAGCGGCTCGGTCCGTCGCCCATCTGCAGGCAGCGCTCGAGCTTCGCGATCGCGCCGAGCCGGTCGCCCGCGGCGGCCGCGGCCTGCGCCTGCTCGAAGACGACGTCGGTGAAGCCGGGGAAGAGCTCGAGTCCCTCGTCGGCCTGGCGGCAGGCGCCGTCGAGGTCCCCGGTAACGCGCAGCGCCTTCACCAGGCGGCTGAGCAGCGATGGGGCGAAGCCGTAGTTGCCCAGGCCGGGGTCGCCGGCGAGCATGTCCCAGCCCGCCTGGAAGTGGCGCAGCGCCTGCGGCGCGTTGCCGGCGGCGCCGTACTCCGAGCCGAGGTTGAAGTGGAAGAACGGCGAGCTCTCGCCCTCCGCCGCCTGGCGCTCGAGCAGCTCCACGTTGCGCCGCGACTTCTCCTTGGCGTCGCGCACGTGGCCGAGGTAGCCGTAGTGCTCCACGCGGATCGTCGTGGCCTCGATCCGCTCGGGCAGGCCGCCCGGCAGGCGGTGGGCGATCTGCTCGTGGATGCGCCCCTCGAAGCGGTACTCGGGGCGGTTGCGAAACACGCGCAGCGCGTTGTGGGTGACGGCCGTCCCGTCCTCCAGGTCGCCGGTGAAGTTGGTCTCGACGAGGTAGAAGGCCTCGCGCCAGACGCGGCCGGTCAGCTCGCGCAGGCGCGGCGCGTCCTCGGCCACGAGCACCTCGTCGGCGTCGAGGTACAGGATCCAGTCGCCGCCGGCCTCGTCGAAGGAGCGGTTGCGCGGCTCGGCGAACGAGCCCGTCCAGGGCTGCTCGAAGACCCGCGCGCCGAAGGAGCGGGCGATCGTCGAGACGATCAGGCGGCACATGCGCCACGCGCCGGTCGATTTGTCGAACAAGGGGATGACCCTCGGCTCGTTGAAGGAGATCGTCCGCCGGTGTGACCTGATGGTGACGAACGACACGGGCCCGCGGCACATCGCGGCGGCGATGGACGTGCCGGTGGTGACCGTGTTCGGCCCGACCCACCCGGAGTGGACGGAGATCTACTACGCCAGGGAGCGGCAGGTGGCGGTGAAGGTGTTCTGCGGGCCGTGCCAGAAAAAGACCTGCCCCCTCGACCACCGCTGCATGATCCGCGTGACGCCGGGGATGGTGTACGAGCGATCCGTCGAACTGCTCGGCGGCGGCCGCCCGGCCGAGTCGAGCCAGCCGCTGCCGGTGATCGCGTAGCGCTC
>JAHWJM010000474.1 GCA_019348435.1 Actinomycetota bacterium | reverse complement strand
GCTCCTGGCCGGCTCGCTGCCGCCGCGCGCGATGCGCCTGGTGCGCGAGTGGGCGGAAATTGCACCAGGACGAGCTGCTTGCCAACTGGGAGCGCGTCCGCAATCTGGAGCCGCTCGTTTCGATCGATCCGCTCCCCTAGCATCGTCGTCATGACCGACGCCCCGCCGCTCCGGCGCATCGTCCAAGTCGAGGTGCTCGACGACCACGAGCTGTGCCTCACGTTCGACGATGGGCTCGTCGGTGACGTCGCGTTCGGCGATCACGAGTGGCGTGGCGTCCTCGCCCCGCTCCGAGACCCTGCCCGGTTTGCGGAGGTCGGCATCGAGATGGGCACGCTGTCATGGCCTGACGGGCTCGACATGGCGCCAGAACCTCTCCACGCCGAGGCACGCCAGCGACCCGTCGTACCCGCTGCGCCGGCGAATGGCCGGCAGCCGTCACAATGAGACCGTGGCACGCCGCCCTACCACCCTCTACCTCGACGACGAGATCCTCCAGGCCACCCGTGCGCTGGCCGCGCGCACCGAGCGTGACGAGTCGAGTGTCGTCGAGGACGCCGTGCGCAGCTACCTCGGCCTCGACGTTGCCCAGGCGGTCTGGCGGCGCAGCGATCTCTCCGAGGAGCAGGCACTCAAGCTCGCCGACGACGAGAAGCACGCCGCGCGTCGGTAGTGGCGCGTGCGGTCTTTGACCCCAACGTCCTCGTCGCTGCTCTCATCTCACCGCGCGGCGCGCCCGCCGCGCTCTATCTGGCTCTCACACGCGGCCGCTTCCACCTGATTGCTTCACCGCAGCTGCTCGACGAGCTGGACCACGTCCTGGCCCGATCGAAGTTCCGCCGCTACGCCAGCCGCGAGGAGGCGCGGGCGTTCGTCGACGCGATCGTGTCGATCCTCGGCGAGGCCGAGGAGGATCCGCAGATCGCGCGCGACGCGCCCTACGGGACCCCGGTGCGGCGCCTGGACGAGGCGGGCGCGGCCAAGCGCCCGCGGGTGCGCCAGACGCTCTGATCAGCCTCGGTGCAGGGCGGCGCGAACCCGGGCCCCGCCGCCCGCCGCCGTCTCGATCACCGAGCGAGCGCGTAGGCAGCTGCGCATGCGCCGCGGGACGACGTCCTCGTCCAGGCGCACCGGCCGCCCGTCGGCGTCGAGCCAGACGAGGTCCAGCGCGAAGCGCATCGTCACCGTCTGCACCGAGCGGCAGGGACTGAGCAGCAGGCCGTGGTCTGCGGGCAGCGCGTCCAGCTTGGCGAGCCCGCGCATGCGCGACCGGCGGCTCGAGGCGACGATCAGCGTCAGGCCGCCGCGTAGCGCGCGGCGCTCGAGGCCGTCGAAGCGGTGGTCGAGTCGAGGCTTGGAGTCTTCGTGGCTCATGCCGGTGCTCTCATGTTGAGGACGCCGCTCATCGAAGCCTCGCCGGAGCCCGGTGGTTGCGGAGCTCCGGCGGCGTCACCGACGGTTGCACGTTGCGCCGCAGCCTGGCGCAGCGTAGGCTGCGCGCCGCGTGACGGGCGCCAGGGGCATCATCGGCGTATCGAGAGCCGCGCTCGGCGGGCTTCTCGCGGTGCTCGCGTGCGCGCCCGCCGCCTCGGCTGCACAACCCCGTTATGACGCGCACACCGTGATCGTCAAGTACGCCGACCGCGCCTCGCCGTCGCAGCGCTCGCTCGCGGGGCGGCTCGCCGGCGTCGTCGAGACGGTCGGCACGGTGCGCGGCGTCGGCGCGCGGGTCGTCCGCGTCTCGGGCAACCCGGCGACCGCGGCGGCGCGCCTGAACCGCTCGCGCGCGGTGCTGTACGCCGAGCCGAACTACATCGCGCGGGCGAAGGGGATGCCCAACGACCCGCGCTTCGGCGACCTCTACGGCCTGCACAACACCGGCCAGGGCGGTGGGACGCCGGACGCCGACATCGACGCGCCGGAGGGCTGGGCCGCCGCCGGCCTGGGCAGCTTTCCGGCGGCGCTGAGCGGCGCGAAGATCGGCATCGTCGACACGGGGGTGCTCGCGTCGCACGAGGATCTCGGCGGCAAGGTCGCCGACTGCGCCGCAGTGCGCTCGTTCGGCATCGAGCTGCTCGGGCTCATCACGCTGCCGCTGTTCGCCGACCCCACGATCATCGGCGGGCGCTGCGCCGACGACAACGGCCACGGCACGCACGTCGCCGGCACGGCCGCCGCGCGAGCGAACAACGGCCGCGGCATCGCCGGAGTCGCGTTCAACTCGCCCTTGGCCGTGTGCAA
>JAHWJM010000473.1 GCA_019348435.1 Actinomycetota bacterium | reverse complement strand
ACCTGCAGGGCCTCGGAGCCGAGCACGAGCGTCACGTTGGCGGCGGCGATCAGGACGACCGTCACCATCACGATGCGGAAGGCCCAGCGTTCGAGGCTGCCCGTCCGGTCGCGCTGGAGGTGGTGGATGCACGCCAGCGTGCCGGCGAACAGGAGGAAGGGCAGCACGAACAGCGCGTCGCGATATTCCTGCACGCCCGGCCGAGCGAGCGAATCGCCGCCCAGCGCGAACCAGCCGACGGCGCCGGCGGTGGCGAGCATCGCGCCCGTCCCGGCGATCGTGCGATCGGTGTCAGTGGCGGTGGTCATGGCTCTCCCTGGTCGGATGACGGTGCTGGCGCGCAGTCTGCGCGGCGCTCGGCCGGGCGTCATGAGGCTGGTGTCCTGATGTGATCGGGACCTCTCGTCCCATGACAGCGGGACAGGCAGCGGTCACCATGTCGCCGATGCCAGACGAGCGTGAGATCGGCGAAGTGCCCGCTGCGCCTGCTGTTCGGCCGCGGCTCGGCCTCGGCATCGCGCTGGGCGTGCTCGTGGCGGTCTCTGCGGCGCTGGCGCTCGAGCCGCGCCTGTCCGAGCTCGGCGCGCCGGGCTTCGTGGAGCGCTTCAACGTCGTACGCACGGCGGCCGCCGTCGGCTTCGGTCTGGCGGGCGCGCTCGTCGTCGCGGTGCGGCCGGCAACCGGGTCGGCTGGCTGCTGGCGGCAATCGGCGTCATCCAGGCGCTGTCGCTGCTCGGCTCCAACTACGGGCAGGCGGGCATCCACGATCCTTCCGCCTCGCTGCCCGAGCACGAATGGGCGATGTGGGTGTCCGAGTGGCTCTGGTGGCCGGCGCACTCGCTCGTGGCGACGTTGCTGTTGCTCGTGTTTCCCGACGGCCGCCTGCCTTCGCGGCGATGGCGACCGGTCGCAGCGACGGCGGTGCTGGCCGCGTTCCTCGGCGCGATCGGCTGGGCTCTGATGCCCGCGGCGCGCAGCGACGTCGAGGGTCTGTATCCGGCCGCCTATGAGCACCCCGCCCCGTCGTCGTTTGCGACCGCCGACATCCTCCTGTCGATCTCGTTGCTGGTGTTCGTTCTCGCGCTGGTCGGATCGCTGACGGCACTCGTGCGGCGCTTTCGACGGTCCGCGGGCGCCGAGCGTCAGCAACTGGAGTGGGTGCTCGTCGGCGCGCTCGCGCTCGTGGTGCTGCTCGTCGCGGGCTTCTTCATCCCGTCACCGCTCGGTCCCCTACTGGTCGGGATCGGGATGGTGTGTCTGCCCGTGGCGATGGCCGTCGCGGTGATCCACCATCGCCTGTGGGACATCGAGGTCGTCCTCAGCCGCTCGCTGCTGTTCGGCACGCTCACCGTCGGCGTGGTCGCTGTGTACGCCGTCAGCGTGCTCGTGCTGGGCCGACTGCTCGGTGCCGGCACGGGTGCCCCGCTCGTCGCGACGGCGCTCGTCGCCGTCGCGATCCAGCCCGCGTACCAGCGAGTGCGCCGCGTCGTCAACCGCTTTGTCTACGGCGACCGCGATGATCCGGCCTCCGCGCTGCGCCACTTGGGGGCGCGTCTCGGCGCCACCGAGCATCCCAACGACGTGCTGGCAGATGTCGCCCGGGCAATCGGCCGGCGTCTGCGGGTGCCCTACGTGGCGGTCGAGGAGTCGGGCGCGCCGGTGGCGGTGTGGGGAGAGCCGGTCGCCACGCTCGAGCGCATACCGCTCAGCCATCGCGGCAGCGACGTCGGCACCCTCGTCGTCGGCACCGCCGCCGGCGACCGGCTGCGGGGGACCGGCCGGCGAGCGCTGCACGAGCTTGCTCCCCACGTCGCGGTCGTGGTCCGCGCCCAGCACCTCGCCCGCGACCTCGAGCGCTCGCACGAGCGGCTGCTCGCCGCGCGCGCCGACGAGCGCCAGCGCCTGCGCCGCGAGCTGCACGACGGGCTCGGACCGACGCTTGCGGCACTGGCCCTCGAGGTCGACCGCGGCCGCCTGCTCGTGGGGCGCGACAGCAAGAGCGCGATGCGCCTGCTCGACGGTCTCTCCTCGCAGATCAGAGATGCCGTCGGCGGCGTGCGAGCGATCGTCGACGACCTGCACCCACCCGCACTCGACGAGCTCGGGCTGCCCGCTGCCGTGCAGGCCCTCGCCGACCGCTTCGCCGGCGAGCTCGGCATCACGGTGGAGGCGCCGCCAGACCTGCCCGTCGTGCCCGCCGCCGTCGAGCTCGCCGCCTACCGCATCGCCGCCGAAGCCATCACCAACGCCGCCC
>JAHWJM010000472.1 GCA_019348435.1 Actinomycetota bacterium | reverse complement strand
CGGAACATCGCCACGAAGCGCTCCCGGTACGGGTGCAGATCGACCTCCGATCGCGGCCGCGGGATGCCGCGGCGCCCGAGCATGAGCGAGTCGAAGCGGCCGGCGAAGGCGATGCGCCCGAACCGTCTGCGACCGTCGGCGTCGATGGCGAGCCGCTCCAGGTAGTCGTAGTCGAAGTCGCCGTGGCTCATGCTCATCGGGTGCCGGCCGTGGCGATGCATGACCTCCAGCGTCGCCGCGTGATCCTCCGGCGAGAGCAGCGTGACCTCGCCGCCGATCAGCTGCGCGTGCTGGCCGGGACCGCGAAGCTCGCGCAGGAGCGCCATCTGGCGGTCGACCTCACGCTCGGTGTGGTCGCCGTCGGTGCGTACCTGCTGCGCCTCCTTGGCGTGGTAGCAGGGGGTACAGGCGAGGTTGCAGCGCGGAAAGACGCCGTGCGTTCCCTCGCAGCCGGTCATCCGCCGCCCCAGCATCTGGTTGGGCTGCTTGACGTGCGCGGGAAGCTCCGCCCAGCGGGCGGCGAGCGCGGCCGTCAGGTCGGGATGCTCGGGACGCGTTGCGACCTCGAGCTCGCGCAGCCGCATGATGAGCCGCCCCATCCGCGCCACGCTAACGCACGGCGCGGTACGCACAGCCTGGCGTATCGTGCGTTCACGGGACGAGCCGCGATCGAAGCGAGGAGCTGCATGTCGGGCACGGCCATCGCTGGGGACTTCTTCATCCTTTCGGGACGCTGATCTGACCGCCCCGCTCACCGCCGGCGAGCTGTGGGCGCGCGAGCAGCTCGCGCTCCTGCGAGACGGCCGCTACACACCGCGCGCGACCGCCCGCTTCCTCGCCGCCAGCGGGCGCCGCGCGCGCGAGCAGCGCGCCGCGCGGCCCGCCACCGCCCGCCGGATGCGCGCGTGGATCGCGCTCGGCGCGGCCGCGTGGGCGGCGCTCGCGCTCGCCGGCCGCGCCCCGTTCGCCGGCCGCACGCGCTCGTTCGTCATCTGGTGGGCGCTGACGTGGCTCATGCTCGACTGGCACATCGGGATGCTCGAGACCGAGGACGGGACGCCGCGCAACCTCGGTCCCGCCGACGCCTGCACGCTGTTGCGAGTCTGGCTCGTGCCGGCGGCGGCGGGCGCGCCCCGGCCGTGGATGTGCGCGCTCGCGCTGGCCAGCGACGGGCTCGACGGCGCGCTCGCCCGACGCGCAGGACCGACGCGGATCGGTCGCGACCTCGAGGGCCTCGCCGACGTTGCGTTCGCCACGGCCGCGCTGCGCGGTGCCGCGCGCCAAGGCTGGCTCGGGCGCGGTGCGGCGGCCGCCGAGCTCGGCCGGATCGCGGTCGGGATCGGCTACAGCGCGGCGGTCTGGCTCGGTCGCGCGCGAGCACCCGAGCCGCGCGTCGTGCGTGCCGCGCGGCCCGCCACGCCGCTGCGCGCGGCGGGTCTCGTCGCGGCGGGGCTCCAGCGCCGGCGGCTGGGCGGGGCGCTCGTGATCGCCGGCGCGCTGTGCAGCGCGCTTGCTACGGCTGCAGCAGTCCGGCCGCGCGGCTGAAGTCCGCGATCTCGCAGCCGTTCGTGCGCGCGAACCGGCGGTCGACCTTCACGCCGTCGATCGTTCCGGTGACGTGTGCGGTCTCCGGCCCGCCGTAGATCTGGGTGCACACTCGTCCCTTGTCGGGCTGCGTCTTGAGCAGCTCGTCGATCGCGCGTGCCCGCGCGCACAGCGTTGCGGCGGACGCGCGGCCGGGATCGTCGAGCGCGCCGGAGGCACGCTGCTCGCCGCCGCGACAGGTCAGAGAGCCGGTCGTCTTCGTGCCGCTCGCGCACACCATTCGCGGCAGCGGCTCTCCGCTCGTCCTCGTCGCCGGGACCGGCTACCCGGGCTCCACGTGGCCACCGGAGATCGTTGATCCGCTCTCCGAGCGGCATGCCGTCGTCACCTTCGACCACCGTGGCACCGGGCGTTCGCCGGGCACCGCCGGCCCGTACTCGACGCGACTGTTCGGCGCCGACCTCGCCGGCTTGCTCGATGGCCTCGGCCTCGAGGCCGCCCATGTCCTCGGTCATTCGATGGGCGGACGAGTCGCCCAGTGGCTTGCCCTCGACGCTCCTGAGCGCGTGCGATCCCTGATCCTGGCGGCGTCGGGGCCGGGTCAGTTCGATCCCGGCCATCGCCAGGTGCAGGGCATCCCGGTCGGGACCGCGCTGGGACTCATCGAGAAGGGCTACGAGCGCTACATGCGCGACCAGATCACTGGCAGCTTC
>JAHWJM010000471.1 GCA_019348435.1 Actinomycetota bacterium | reverse complement strand
GACTCGCCTGGAGCTCCGGTACCACCGCTCCCGCCGCATCCAAAGCCTCCCCGAACGCCATTGTACCACGCCGCCACCGGCGTCCATTATAAACCGCCGCCCCCCGGCGATTCCGCCGGGCCGCCGCGCACGGGTATCATTCGCAGGGCAGGCGCGTGTCTCGCGTCCGCGGTGGCGGCGACGTGCTCCCCCGGCGCGCCTCCCCCCGCCGTGGCGCGGGCGTCCCGCCCGTGTTCTCTCCCGCTTCAGGACACGGGCGGGAGGCCCGTGCTACGAACAAGGCAGAGATGGCCTCTCGCCCGGCCCTCTCCCCGGAGTGCCGGGGAGAGGGAGTAGAGAAACATGCCTACCTCGACGCGCTCCTACATCCTCGCCACCGCCGGGCACGTGGACCATGGCAAGAGCTCTCTCGTGCGCGCGCTGACGGGGACGGACCCGGACCGACTGCCGGAGGAGAAGGCACGCGGCATCACCATCGACCTCGGGTTTGCCCACCTCGACCTGCCTTCGCCACCGGATGTGCAGCCGCCGGTGAAATACCACCTGGGCATCGTCGACGTCCCGGGCCACGAGGACTTCGTCAAGAACATGGTGGCGGGCGTGGGGTCGATCGACCTGGCGCTGATCATCGTCGCCGCCGACGACGGGTGGATGCCGCAGACGGAGGAGCACCTGCAGATCCTTCTGTACCTGGGCGTCAGCCGCGCGGTCATCGCGCTGACAAAGATCGACCTGGCCGCCGACGAGGCGGCGCTCTTCTCGTCGCGCTCGCCGGCCAGCACGACGGCCGGCATCTCGAGGTCCGCCAGGCGCTCCCACAGGGGCGCCATCGCGCCGGTGCCGATCCCGCGCAGGGCGGCCGCGAGATGCGCGGGCTCGTTGGCGAGGCGGTCGGCGCGAGCCGCCGCCGCGACCTGCGGCGACTGCGTGGCGAACAGGGGCTGCGCGCCCCAGCGCTCCGCCACGTCGCTCATGGAGCGCCCCTCGGCCTCCAGCCATGCCGCGAGCGCCGCGTCGGCCTCGCGCCGCCGCGCGCGCTCGTCGTCGTCCTCGATTCCCGCCGTGGTCGAAACCAGCACGAGCCGCGTCACGAGATCCGGCCGTGCGAGCGCGATGTGCAGCGCCAGCCGCCCGCCCTGCGAGTAGCCGGCGAGCGTAAACGGCGTGCGCATCAGGCTCAGCGCGTCTTGCACGCACGACGCGAAGTCGATCGGCCGGCGCGTCGCCGCCGCGCCGTGGCCCCGGATGTCGGGAGCGAGCGCGCGATAGCGTTCGCCGTCGAGGTGACGCACCACCTCGTCCCAGCTGCGACCGGTCTGCGTGAAGCCGTGCAGGAGGAGGAGCGGCTCGGGCACCCCGCAATCATGCCCGCCCGCACCGACACCCACCTGCTGCTGCGCGCGTTCGCCGACGAGCTGGTCCGCTGCGGGATGCGTGAGGCCTGCACATCGCCCGGCTCGCGCTCGTCGCCGCTCGTACTGGCGCTCGTGCGCGAGCCGCGGCTGCGCTGCTTCTCACACATCGACGAGCGCTGCGCCGGCTTCTTCGCGCTCGGCGCCGCGAAGCTCAGCGGCCGGCCCGTGGCGCTGACGTGCACGTCGGGCACCGCGGCCGCGAACCTCGCGCCGGCCGTCATCGAGGCCTGGCAGGCGCGCGTGCCGCTCGTCGTACTGACCGCCGACCGGCCGGCCGAGCTGCGCGAGATCGGCGCGGGACAGACGATCGATCAGATCGAGCTGTACGGCAGCGCGGCGAAGTGGTTCTTCGAGGTCGGCACGCACGAGGCGACGCCGGAGCGGATGCGGTGGATGCGCGCGCTCGCGTGCCGCGCGTTCTGGACGGCGCTCGACGGCCGGCCGGGGCCGGTGCACCTGAACTTCTCGCTGCGCGAGCCGCTGGTGGCGCCGGCTGAGCTCGGCGACGATCCGCAGCCGGGGCGCAGCGACGGGCGCCCGTGGGCGCTGCGCGTGACGCCGGGCGAGGACGCCCAGGGGCAGGTCCGACTCCGGATCCGGGCGGACGGTGGGGTGTACACCGGACACGGGCTGGCGACCGATGTCGTCGAGGCCAGCGCCCGGGCCTACCTGGCCGCCTTGAGCAAGGTCGTCTCGGGCGAGCCGACGGCTATCCTCCCGGGGCCGGTGTCGTCGGTCTCGCGCTGGACGTGAGCGGGGCGGGTTGGCAGGGCGGCCGGATTTGGCCGCCTGTGGTGACAGGGGTCTTGGACGTGGCAGACGCGGGTCATCCAAAAACATTGAGCGA
>JAHWJM010000470.1 GCA_019348435.1 Actinomycetota bacterium | reverse complement strand
CCACGCGGAAGCGCGGGTCCTCGGTTCGGCCCAGCACCGCCAGCGTCTCGGCCACCTCTCCCTCTGCGGCCGGACGGAGCGTCGTCTGCGGGCAGCGCACCAGCGGGGGGTAAAAGGTGGCGGCCGGAGCGTCGTCGCCGGCGGCACGGTGCGGTGCGGGGGGCTGCGGAACGTCTGCCATCCGCCGCCGCACGCTCATCTCCGCCGCGTCCACGGTGGGGACGCCGGCCTCCTGCAGGGCGCGGACCGAGTCGAGCATGGGGTTGAACATCCACAGCAGCACGAGGGTGACGTACTCGTCGAAGTGCAGCTCGCGGTTGCCGGCCGCGTCGTGCGCGCAGCCGCTGTCGTGCAGGGCGCGGCCCACGCTCTCCTCGTTGCCGTAGGCCTGCGCGGTGTCGATGTGGCGATAGCCCGCCTGCAGCGCCCAGCGCACCGCGTCCTCGCACTCCCGGCCATCGCGCACCTGCCACACACCGAGCCCCAGCAGCGGGATCACGTTGCCGTCGGCGAGCACGCGCGCCCGTCCGTCTGCCGTCACGTCGCCTGCGGTCATCGAAAGCTCCTCGGTCGGACAGCGCTCGTCTGTGAGCGTAGGTTGCCGAGGCGATCGAGCCATGGTTCACGGAGTCGCTCCCCCACCCCGACGGCCGGGTCCCCGCCGTCTTCGCAACAACGCCCAGCTGACAGCAAAGCGTCATCGAGCCCCCGGTCCGCGACGATGTCACCGCCGCCGCGCGAGCGCTTGGAGCGCATCGCGACAGCTCGGTAGGAGCCGCTGTCCGCCCGAGGGCCGCGGCGGCGCGGGGACTAGGGCCCGGCGGCTTCGTCGACGAGTCGTCGTAGGGCGCGCAGCTGCTCGTCGAGCGGCGCGCCGGCGGGCGCCGGGGCGACGGTCCGCGTGGTCTTCGTCGCCGCCGTCGAGCCGCCATCTCCGCCGCCGAGCGCGATGACGAGGACCACGACGATCGCGATCGCGATCACGGTCCCGGCGGCGGCCGCGGGCGAGATCCGCCGCAGCCCCGGCGGACCGGCCCCCTCGGCCATCCGCTCGCCTGCCTGCGGGCGCGCCTGGTGCAGCGTGCGGTCGGTTCCGGCAGCGATCGTCGCCACGCGCGTCGGACCGGTCTGGCGCGCCGTCGGCGCGTCCTGCGCGAGCAGCTGCAGAGCCGCCGCCGCCGAGGCGGGCCGGTCGACGGGGTCGGCCGCGGTCAGCGCCGCGACCAGCGACGCCAGCGCGGGCTCGGGCTGCTGGCGCGTCAGCTCGCGCAGGACCATGCCCGCGGCGTAGAGGTCGGCCGCGGGTGCGGCGGGCGCCCCCTCGACCACCTCGGGCGCGAGGTATCGCAGCGTGCCGATGATCATGCCGGTCTGCGTCAAGGAGGTGGCGTCCTCGGGCTGCGCGATGCCGAAGTCCGTCAGGCGCGCCCGGGCGGAGGCGTCGAGCAGGATGTTCGCCGGCTTGACGTCTCGATGCACGAGGCCGGCCCGATGAACGCAGTCCAGCGCGCTGAGCAGCTGGCGGGCGAGCTCGACGACGTCGAGCGGCGCCGGCGTAGGGCTGCGCAGCAGGTCGGAGAGGCTTCCGCCGGGGACGTACTCCATGACCAGGAACGGGTGACCGTCGTGGACGCCGTAGTCGTACACCGGCACGATGTTGGGGTGCGAGAGCGACGCGGCGGCGCGAGCCTCGCGGTCGAAGCGCTCGCGGTAGCGCTCCTCGCCGGCGAGCGTGTCGGAGATCACCTTGATCGCCACGGGGCGGTCGAGGCGATCGTCGTGAGCCAGCCAGACGCTCGCCATGCCTCCTGCGCCGAGCCGGCGCGCGAGCCGGTAGCGCCCGTCGCCAAGGACGCCGTCGACCTCCATCTCGGGCGCCATTGCTACCTGCCCCTGCCCTTGGACTTCCCGGCGCCCTTTCCCTTGGATGCGCCCTTCCCGCCACGCGCCGGCGGTCGCGCAGCGGGCGGGGCGGCCGGATCTGGTCCCGATGCAGGCGCGGGCGACGCAGCGCTCGGCCGACCCGCTGGTACGCCAGGAGGCGGCGGCGCTGCACTCACGGGAGCGGGTCGCCCGGTGGAACGTGGAGCGGGGGAGGGCGAACCGGGCGCAGGGCCGGCCACCGGGTCCCGAGGGGTCACTGGCGAAGCTGGCGGCGAGCGGGATCGCCCGCGCCTCGGCGGCTGCGCACACGAGGCTGGCTGGGCCGGCGGCGATGCTGTGCGGCTCACTGAGCATATCGGACGGACAAACGACGCCTGCCC
>JAHWJM010000046.1 GCA_019348435.1 Actinomycetota bacterium | reverse complement strand
GGAACGCCTCCTCGACCGTCAGGAAGAGCCCGAGCAGCAACGCCACGAACAGTCCGACGAGCGCTCCCTGACCGGCGCCGGCGAGCGCTGCACGGCCGGTCGTCAGCCGGCCCGAGACCTGCTCGACGTAGCGCAGTCCGGTGCCGACGATCGCGACGCGCTCGACGGGGAAGCCGCGATCGGAGAGCGCGTCGACAGCGCGCTGCGCCCCGGCGTAGTCCTCGAAGGTGGCGACGCTTCGGCGTCCGCCACCCGTAGTGGTCGTAGAGCTATCGGGCGTGATGGGCATGCTGCTCCTTCCGGCGACGATCGTGCAACCCGGGTTCCCGCTGCGTCCCCTCCGCGATCCTCGCGGTCAGCCGCCAGACATCCCGTCGCGGGCGATCCGCACGGAGCTCATCGCCCGCTCGACAGCAGGCGCGGCAGCAGCTCCTCACGAACGACGGCGTCGACCGCGTCGCGTCGAAACGGCGCGAGCGCCGCCGCTGCGCGCTCGGCGTAGTCGGGCGGCGGAGCGTCGAGCGCGATGCGCAGCGCCCGCGCCAGGCCCGGCCCGGGATCGTCGCGATCGACCACGAGGCGGGCGTCGAGCGCGCGGGCGAGGGGCAGCGCGGCGTACGGCCCGGGCGCCGTGTTCGTGACGAGGACGCAGCCGTCCGCGAGCGCCTCGAGCTGCGCGACGCCGTAGTCCTCGCGCCGCGGCGCCGTGACGAAGACGCGCGCGCGGCGCAGGAGCGCGCGATAGGCCTCCGGGTTCAGCCGCCCGGCCACGCGCACGCCGGGCACGTCGATCCGCAGCTCGGCACCGGCGACGACGAGCTGCTCGTCGTCGCTCCGGGCGCGTGTCCAGGCTGCGAGCACGCGATCCAGGCCCTTCTTCTCCGGATTGGCGGCGTACGTGATCGCCGCGATGTCGCGGGGCGCGCCGGTCGGCGGCGACGGCTCGACCGCGATCGGCACGACGATCGCCGGCGCGTGCGGGCGCGGCGTCTCCGCGAGCGTGCCGGGATCGACTGCCACCAGCAGGGGCGCCTGGCGCAGCCGCCGGCGCTCCAGCGGTCGCTGCCACGCGCCGTGGCGTCCAGGCCGGTTTGCGGCCGCCGGCGCGTCGTAGCGGATCGCCCCCGCGCGCGGCCAGAGCAGCGCCGCCGTGACCGTCGAGTAGATCACTGCGCGCGGCGCATGCGCGGCGATCGCGCTCGTGGCGGCGACCCGCGCCGCGCGCGCCCAGGCGAGGTCGGTCAGGCCATAGGTGCGCAGCTCGCGCGGCGCCCGTGCGGCGACGAGCTGGACCTCGGCGCCCGCCCGCCGCAGCGCGGCGGCGAGCGCATCGTCGGAGGCGCGCAGGCCGGCGGTCGAGCCGAGCGAGACGATCAGGACGTCGGCCGCTATCGGTGCCCACCCACCGTGCCATCCTCCCGCATCTCGTGACCGGGACCTTCCTCAACGTCGCGGCGGTGCTGCTGGGAACGGCGATCGGCGTCACGCTCGGCAGGCGCCTGCCGGCCGGGCTGCAGCGCCAGGTGCTCGCCGGCCTCGGCCTCGTGACGGCCGTGATCGGCGTCGATCTCGCGCTCGGCTGGCGCGACACGAGCGCCCTCTACGTGCTCGGCGCGGTCCTGCTCGGCGGGTTGATCGGAGAGGCGATCGGGATCGAGGCGCGCCTTGCCCGGCTCGGCGACCGCCTCCAAGCAGGGCTCGTCCGGTCGCGCCAGCCGGCTCTGGGTGGGCGGGGCGAATCGACCGTCAGCGAGGCGTTCGTCACGGCGAGCCTGCTGTTCTGCGTCGGGCCCCTGACCGTCGTCGGCTCCTTCGAGGACGGGCTGAACGGCAACGTCGAGCCGCTGGCGACGAAGTCGCTGCTCGACGGCTTCGCGTCGATCGCCCTGGCCTCGACGCTCGGCGCCGGCGTGGCGTTCGCTGCGGTGACGGTGCTCGTCGTGCAGGGGGCCCTGACGCTGGGGGCCGGCCTGTTCGCGGACATCCTGCGCGGCGACGCGCTCGCTGCGATGACGTCGACGGGCGGCGTGCTGATCATCGGGATCGCCCTGCGCCTGCTCGACCTCAAGGACGTCAAGGTCGGCAACTTCCTGCCGGCGCTCGTGCTCGCGCCGCTGCTCGTGGGGATCGTCAGCCTGCTGTGATGCTCAGCGCGCGGCGTGGTTCGCCGACGCCATGTCGCGTCGAAAACCGGGGGCGCGGACGAGCTTGATCGGCTTGAGCGGAGACGTCGGCTCGACGTAGAACGCGACGCCGTCGCGCTCCTCGATGGCGGTGACGGCCGCTTCCTGTCGGCGCCACGCGAGCGCTCCGATGATCGCAAAGCCGCACGCGATCGCCGGGATCTGCGGGGCCACGAGGCCGAGCCCGAGGGCGAGGATGGTCGATACGAGCAGCGGCCACATCCGGTTGAGCAGCAGGCTGCCCGGGCGCTGCTCCGGGAGGGAGTTCGTCGATTTCGCCGCCGCCAGCAGCTGGGCGATCGGCGAGTTGGTCTCTGCCCGCCGGCCGAGCCACATGCCGATCATCGACGCGACCAACCACCAGCCGATGACGAAGCCCGCGAGCACGGCGTCGTCGGTGGAGCTGGCGCCGACGACGGTGACCGCCGCCAGCGCCGTCGCCGACCCGCCACAGAGCAGGACCGCGGCGCGGAGGAAATCGACGAAGCGCATGGGCCGCGCTCAGGTCGCCAGCGCGCGGAGCAGCTCGACGACGCCGCGTGGGCCGTCGACGAGCAGGTCGGCGCCCTCCTCGAGCTGCGCCGGCGTCTCGTCGGAGCGCACGCCGACGCAGATCGCTGCGCCGAGCTGCCCCTCATCGACGCAAGCGCGCAGGCCGGCGAACGCATCGAGGTCGGTCATGTCGTCGCCGACGTACAGCGCCGCCGCGAGGTCGCGCCCGTCGACCAGCCGCCGCGCGCCGCGGCCCTTGTTGAGCTCGACCGGCGGGCGCAGCTCGAGCACCTTGCGCCCCCAGTGGATCCACAGCCCGTCGGCCTGCGCCTGCTCGGCGATCGCGCGCACGGCGCTCTCGGCGGCGTCCTCGTCCGGCGCGCCGCGCCAGTGGAAGGCGATGATCGACCCCTTGTCCTCGCTGCGCACGCGCAGGCGCTGCACGTCGGTTGTGTAGGCGGCGGACGCGAAGTCACGCACGCTGCGCTCGTGGGCGGCGACCTCGGGGTCGATCTCGGGCTGCGTGGCACCCGGCGCCAGCAGCTCCGCGCCGTGGTTGCCGACGTAGGCGATCGAGCCGAGTGAGACCATCTGGCGCGCGGTCGAGGAACGGCGGCCGCTGATGCAGCCGACGACGGCGTAGCGCTTGGCGACCGCGATGAGCTGCGTGCGCGTCGATTCGGGGACGGCGGCGTCGGCGGCGTGGCGCACGATCGGCGCGAGCGTACCGTCGATGTCGAGCAGGACCGCGGCCCGCGCGGGATCGGAGCGCAGCGGGGCGAGCGCCTCGGCGAGCGTGGCGGCGGCGGACATGGCTCGTAGTATGGCGCGCATGGCCGGACGCCGAACGCTCAGGCTGGCGGCGATCGGCACCGCCGCCGGCTTGTTCAGCGGGCTGTTCGGCGTCGGCGGCGGCATTCTCATCGTCCCGCTGCTCGTGCTGTGGTGCGGCTTCGGCGAGCGCCTGGCAACCGGCACCTCGCTCGCGGCGATCGTGATCATCGCGGCCGTCGCGACGGCCGCGCACGGCGCCTACGGGAACGTGCATATCCGCGAGGGGCTGCTCGTCGGACTGCCGGCCGTTGCGGGCGTCCTGATCGGGACCGAGCTGCAGGCGCGGATCTCCGCGAGGTCGATCTCGCTTCTCTTCGCGGCCGTGCTGGGCGCGGTCGCCGTCGCCATGCTGGCCGGGCTGTGATCGAGGCGATCCTCATCGGCCTGGCGGCGGGCGTCGTCGCCGGGCTGCTCGGCGTCGGCGGCGGCACGCTGTTCGTGCCCGCGCTGACGATCGGCCTTGGCCTGAGCCAGCTCGACGCCGAGGCGACCTCGCTGCTGGCGATCATCCCGGTCGCGCTGGTGGGTGCGGTACGTCAGCGTGCTCACGGCAACGTCGACGTGCGGACCGGAGCGGTGCTCGGCGTCGTCGCCGTGGCCGGGGCGCTGGCCGGCGTGGCGATCGCCAACGCCGTGCCGCAGCGCGCGCTGGAGGTGGGGTTCGGCTTGTTCCTGCTGTTCGTGGCGTGGCGCCTGGTGGCGCGGGCTCTGCGGCTCGGTGGCGACTCCGAGGCCGGCGCGGGCGCGGGCGCCGGCGAACGGCATCACTGAGGAAGGTGGTCCGCGATCACCGACCACGATGCCGCCGCCCACCCGTACTACGGCAAGCCGTGCTCCAGAGCCCCCTTGACCCCCGCATCGAGCGCGTTCAGCCGGTGCAGCGCCAGAGCCTCCGCCGACCCGAAGCGCCGCCCGGGCGCCGGCTCCGGGCCGTGGTGGCACAGCACGCAGTGCTGCAACGCAATCCGGCGCTCGTCGCTCAGCGCGGCCACGCCGGCGGCGCGCTCGCGCAGCAGCGCCAGCCCGAGCTCGATGTGCCCCAGCAGGCGACCCGCCTCCGTCAGCCCGATCTCGGCGCCGTACGTGAACTCGCGTGTGCGGCCGAGGTCGTGCACGAGCGCGGCGGTCATCAGCAGGTCGCTGTCGAGGCGCGGGTGCAGCACGCAGGTCTCGACGACGAGGGTGCCGACCGCGACCGTGTGCTCGAGCAGGCCCCCGAGGTACGCGTGGTGGCCGTTGCGCGTGCACGGTGCGCGGCGCCAGTCGCTGCGCAGCGCCGCGTCGCCCAACAGCACCGACAGCAGCGCGTTCAGCCCAGGATCGTGGACCTCGCGCGCCAAGTGCTCGAGGAAGCCGTCGAGCTCGTCGAGGTCGCGATAGGCGACCGGCAGGAAGGCGGCGGGGTCGGCTTCGCCCTCGCCTGTGCGGCCGATCGCCCGCAGCTCGACCTGCAGCTCGTCGCGAAAGCGCTCGACGCGGCCGGCCACGCGGACGAGGTCGCCGCGCTCGAAGCGCCCCGCCAGCACGTCCGCATCGCGGAACGCGCGGCCCTGCACGGCGCCGGTGCGGTCGCGCAGCTCGACGGCGAGGTAGGGCGTGCCGGAGCGCGACAGCAGGCGGTCCTTGCGCGTGCATGCAAAGACGCCGTCGACCTCCTGCCCGGCACGCAGGGTCGCGATCGTCATCGGTGTATGCAGGGGGCGTCCACTCGCCCATGATGTACCTTCAATCGGATGCAGCCCCTGATCTGGGAGAGCCGCCCCGACGGCCTGCGCGCACCCGCGATGATCGTCGCCTTCAGCGGTTGGAACGACGCCGGCGACGCCGCCTCGGCCGCGCTGACGTTCATCGGGGAGTCGCTCGGCGCAGAGCGCTTCGCGCGTCTCGACCCCGAGGAGTTCTACGACTTTCAGTCCACCCGCCCGCACATCGGCTTCACGGCCGAGGGCAAGCGCGAGATCACCTGGCCGGGCATCGAGATCTTCGCGGCCCGGGTGCCGCGCGCATCACGCGACCTCATCCTCGTGCAGGGCCCGGAACCGTCGATGCGCTGGAAGACCTTTTGCCGGAACGTCATCGATCTCGCCGAGGCGCTGGGCACGCAGCTCGTCGTCACGATGGGGGCCCTGCTCGCCGACGTCCCGCACACGCACCCGGTCTCGATCACCGGCCTGGCGTCCGACGCGACCCTCGTCGACAAGCTTGCCGTCAGGGAGACCACGTACGAGGGGCCGACCGGGATCGTCGGCGTCCTGCACACGGCGTGCATGAAGGCCGGACTGCCGGCGGCGAGCCTGTGGGCCGCGGTGCCCCACTACGTCGCCGCCGCGCCGAACCCCAAGGCAGCGCTCGCGCTCGTGCGCAAGATCGAGAGCCTCGTCGCGGTCGCGGTCGACGCGACCGAGCTCGAGACGGCGACCGAGGAGTACGAGCGCCAGGTCGGCCTCGCGGTCCAGTCCGATCCCGACGTGCAGGCGTTCGTCGAGCGCCTCGAGCAGGCCGCCGACCGCGACACCACGCAGCTCGGACCCGGCGACCTGCCCTCCGGGGACGCGATCGCCAGCGAGTTCCAGCGCTTTCTGCGCCAGCAGGGTCCGCCCGACCGCTGAGCGAGCCGAAGCACCGTGGCCGAGCAGCCCACCGGCGGCGTCGTCGTGGCCGTCAGCGCGAGCGCCGGCCACACGATGACGAAGCCCAACGCCAGGTCCATCCGCCTGCTCGAGGGCCTCGGCGTCGAGGGCGACGCGCACAGCGGCGAGACGGTCAAGCACCGTTCGCACGCCCGCCGCGACCCGATGAAGCCCAACCTGCGCCAGGTCCACCTGATCCACAGCGAGCTGCACGACGAGCTCGCCGGCAAGGGGTTTTCGGGGCTCCGCCCCGGCGAGATGGGCGAGAACGTCACGACGGCGGGCGTCGACCTGCTCGCGCTGCCGGTCGGGACGAAGCTGCACCTCGGCGACGAGGCGATCGTCGAGGTCACGGGGCTGCGCAACCCGTGCGCGCAGCTCGACGGCATCCAGCCCGGGCTGATGAAGGCGACGCTCGACCGCGACGCCGCGGGCGACGTCGTCATGAGGTCGGGCATCATGAGCATCGTCATCGCCGGCGGCGAGGTGCGCCCCGGCGATCGGATCGGCGTCGAGCTGCCGCGCGAACCGCACCGTCCGTTGAAGAAGGTCTGACCGGCAGGCTCAGCGCTCCGCCGCCGGGCACGCGATGCGGTAGTCGCACATCGAGCAGACGGCGTAGGACGGCGTCGGCTCGAAGTCCTGCGCGAGGATCCCCCCCGCGACCTCGTCGACGGTGTCGGTGATCCAGCCGGCGTCGATCTCCGAGCTGGGCACGCGGACCTTCTCGTCGTCGAGCACGTAGAGGTAGGCCTGCTGCGTCGCGTCGAGTTGCCACGCCGCGCGCGCGCCGACGGCGTACAGCGACAGCTGGACATCCTCGCGCAGCGCGGCGGCCGAGCGCGGCCGGCCGGTCTTGTAGTCGATGAGCTCATAGCCGCCGTCGGCGAGCCGGTCGACGCGGTCGACACGGCCGCGCAGCGTATGCGCACCCATGCGGAAGGAGAACGCGCGCTCGAACCAGACGGGCTGCACCGGCTCGTCGGTGACGCGCTGAAAGTAGCGCCGCAGCGCGACGGCCGCCTTGCCACGCAGCTGGCGCTCCTCGTCGGAGTCGCCGAAGCCGCCGCGCCGCCAGCCCCAGTCGAGCAGACTGAGCAGCTCGTCGAGCGACTCGACGGTCGACTGGTGGTAGCGCTCGAGGACCTGGTGGACGAGGATCCCGAAGCGCTGGTTGAGCGTCGGCTCCTGCGGCACCCGCAGCACGCGCGCGAACTTGTAGCGCAGCGGGCAGGAGCGGTAGGTCTCGATGTCCGAAGCCGACAGCGCCAGGCCGTCGCCGCGGCGCGGCAGAAACGCCTCCAGCGACGGCTCGGCGCGCGCCGCGCGCGCCGCCGCGCGGGCGCGGTCGTCGCGCTCGGCGTCGAGCAGCAGCGCGTCGAGCGGCGACGTCGCGAGCACCTCGCGCTGCAGCGGCGAGAGGTCCGTGCTGAGACGCTGGTTGACCGGCCCGAGCGCGTCCGCGACCGACTGCCCCTCGGGGCGCTCGATGAGCGCGGCCAGCTTGACGAGCTCGAGGTAGCGCGCCACCGCGTGCGTGACGTCGAGATCGGTGTCGAAGCGCAGCTCGCCGAGGCCCTTGCCGACCCGCGCGACGTCCTTGAGCAGCTCGTCGCGCAGCGCCTGGAACGTCGCGTGCAGCGCCTCCTCGGGGCCGAAGAGCTCCTCCTCGAGCACCTCCCACTCCGCGTGAACGGCGGCGCGCGCCTCCTCGGCGAACGCAGACGGCGGCTGGGCGACGCCGCCCGGGGAGAGCGCCGGGTAGGCGAGCACGAGGCCGTGCGCCGCGCGCGTCATCGCAACGTGCAGCAGTCGCCGCATCGCCGCGACGTGCGCGGCACGATCGTCGGGGCCGAGCGTCTCCTTCAGGAGCGCGTCGGGCACCAGCTCGCCCGCGCGCAGGCGCGGTCCGGGCATCCGCGCCGACGTCAGGCCGAGCACGAAGACCCAGTCGAGGTCGCGCCCGCCCGCGGCGTCGAGCGCCATGAGCTGCACGGCGCCGGCCGGTGACGGACCGCCGCCATCCTCCTCGCGCAGGCCGGCGTCCGCGACGGCGGCGGCGTAGCGGGCGAAGTCGCGTGGCGTCGCGTGCGGCACGCGCTGCGCATACGAGCTCGCCAGCTCGCCCAGCCGGGCGAGGTTGACGAGCCGCTCGACGACGTCCGCCTGCGCGGAGAAGACCTGCTGGCGGCGCAGGCCGAGACGGTCGACGAGGCGGTGCACGAAGAGGTCCGGGCGCGCGCTGTCCAGCGAGCGGGCGCAGTCGCGGTACAGGCGCAGGAAGACGTGGATGTGCTCGCGCGCCTCGGGTGGAAGCTGCGGCGACTCGATCGCCGCGCGCAACGCCGAGACCATGTCGAGCTTGCGCCGGCGGGCGATCTGCACGCAGCGCGCGATGTCCACGGAGCGCAGCGCGACGGGCGGCCGCGCGAGGGCGCGTACGACCGCCCCCGCGTCTGAGGGATCGGCGAGCAGGCGCAGCCAGGCGAGCACGTCGCGGACCTCCGCCTGGGCGAAGAAGTCGCCCTCGCCGACGACGCGCAGCGAGATCGCGCGCTCCTCGAAGGCCAGCGTCACCTGACGTCCCTCGTCGCGCAGCGAGCGCACGATCACACCGATCCGCTGAGGGGAGACGCCGCTGCGCACGAGTCGCTCGACCTCCGCGGCGACCGCCTGCGCCTGGGCGCGCTCGTCCGCCGCGCGCCAGAAGCGCACCGTCCCGCCTGGAGCGCCGGTCAGCGGCGTGCGCAGGCGATCGGCGATCGGCTCGACGACCGCGCGCGCGGCGTCGAGCACCCGCTGGGGGCACCGCAGGGATCGCTCGAGGCGGATGACCTCGGCGGCGGGATGAGCCTGCTGGAAGTCGCGCACGTTCTTCGTCGCCGCAGCCCGCATCCGGTGTGCCGCGCCGTCGTCGTCGGCGCAGACGGTGAGCTGCTCGTGCTGGGCGCCGAGCAGCTCGACGAGCAGCGCGGCCGCGAAACCGAGGTCGGCGTACTCGTCGACGAGCACGCGGCCGTAGCGCTCGGCCAGTCTCGTGCGCACGTGCGGGCGCTCGCGCAGGAGCGCGACGGCGCGCAGCACGAGCTCACCGGCGTCGAGGGCGCCGACCTCTTCCAGCAGCCGGTCGTGGTCGAGGTACAGCCGCGCGAACTCGGCCTCGCGTGCCGCGCGGGCGCGCTGCGCGTCGTCGTCCTCCGGCAGCGCGTGCGCCCACGCGGCGTAGTCGGCGGCCGTCACGAAGCCGTCCTTCAGGCGGTCGATGCGATCGATCACATCGGCCAGCAGGACGGCTGGGCGCCCGCCGATGTCGTGGCGGCGCAGGTGCAGGTCGTCCATCCGGTCGAGCAGCAGGGCGAGCCGGTCGGCGCGGCTGACCGCCGCGAAGAACGGGTCGACGCCTGCCTCGGCGGTCTCCTCGCGCAGCAGGCGCGTACACAGCTCGCTCACGGTGTGGATCGCGAGCTCCTCGTATGGGCGGTCCAGCATGTCCTCGACGGCGCGCCGCAGCACCGAGGCGCCGGTCGCCGTGGGCGTGAGGACGAGGATCGACTCCGGCGCGGCGTGCTGGTGCGCGACGAGCCACGCGAAGCGCCGGGCGAGCACCGTCGTCTTGCCGCTGCCGGCCCCGCCGAGCACGAGCAGCGGCCCACCGGCATGGGTGACCGCGCGGGTCTGAGCGGGAGTGAGGTCTTGCACGCGCTTAGTATGCCTGCGATGTCATCGCCTCCCGACCCCCTGAGCGCCGACTGGCTCGGGGCCTGCCGGCGGGCCGTGGAGGCGCTGCGCGGCGTCTTCGCCGAGCACCCGACGAGCCGCGAGCGCGTCATCGAGACCGGCGACACCGGCGAGGGCGGCGATCAGACGCTCGTCATCGACAGCGAGGCCGAGGACGCGGTCTTCGCGCAGCTCGACGCGCTGCACGCGGCCGGGGCGCGCTTCACCGCCGTCAGCGAGGAGCGCGGCGTGATCGAATACGGCGGCGGCGACGTGCGGGTCGTCATCGACCCGCTCGACGGCTCGCTGAACGCCAAGCGCGGGATGACGCACTTCGCGCTGTCGATCGCGGTCGCCGACGGTCCGACGATGGCCGACGTGCAGTTCGGCTTCGTCTACGACTTCGGCCCGCGGGAGGAGTGGTACGCGCTGCGCGGCGAGGGGACCTGGCTCAACGGCCGGCGCATCGACTCGTCCCCGAACGAGCGCCGGGAGGCCGACGGGCGCCTGGAGATCATCACGTTCGAGTCGGCTGATCCGCGGCTGCTCGCGCCGAAGATCGTTGCCCTCAGCGACCTCGTCAACCGGCTGCGCGCGATGGGCTCGATCGCGATCTCGCTGTGCCAGCTTGCGCCGACCCGCGTCGACGGGATGTTCACGCTGCGCGCTACCCGCTCCGTCGATGTCGCGGCGGCCCAGCTGATCGTGCGAGAAACCGGCGGGTTGGTGGCCTTTCCCGCCTTCGACGACCCGCTCGGGGCGCCGCTGGACATCGTGCTGGTGCGCAAGATCGGCGCGCCGAGCCGGCCCGAGCTGGCCGTCGGAGCGGTCGGTGAGGACGGTGTGACCGTCCGCAACGACGCCGTGCTGGCCGAGCTGGGCCTGACCTGGGACGACCTGAACAAGCCGCAGGTCGGCATCGGCGCCGTCTGGTACGAGGGCAACCCCTGCAACATGCACCTCCAGGACCTCGGCGCGGTGGTGAAGGAAGGCGTGGTCGCCTCCGGGTGCGTCGGCATGCGCTTCAACACGATCGGCGTCAGCGACGGCATCTCGATGGGCACCGACGGGATGAGCTTCAGCCTCCAGTCGCGCGACCTCATCGCCGACTCGATTGAGACGATCATGGGCGCGCAGTTTTATGACGCGCTGGTGACCATCCCCGGCTGCGATAAGAACATGCCCGGCTGCATCATGGCGATGGCCCGGCTCAACCGACCGTCGCTGATGATCTACGGCGGGACGATCCGCGCGGGGTGCGCCAGCTTC
>JAHWJM010000469.1 GCA_019348435.1 Actinomycetota bacterium | reverse complement strand
CGCCTCCTGGACGAAGACTTCGACAGCTTGCTGCTTGCGCACGGCGGTGCGCTGATCGGCGACGGGAAGGCCGCGCTGCGCGCGTTCGTGGAGGCCTGACGGTAGATCGGTTCCACCATCCGTCAGGATCGCCGTGGCCGCTGCGACCCTTCCCCCGTGCCCGGTTCCTTTGACCACCTGCGAGACGAGGAGCTCGTCACCGACTTCCTGCGCCACCGCGAGGCCGATCCGAAACGTGCGAAGGCGCTGTGGTGGGAGCTCGTCGCCCGCGCCTTCGACCGTGTGCACACCACGGTGGCCACCTTCCGGTGGTCGCCGAAGGGCCACGACCTGCGGATCGACGCCTCCGAGCGCGACGACGTCGTCTCCAAGGCGCTCATCCGCCTGCACGCCGCGCGCGACAACTTCGAGGGCCCCAACCTCGCGGTCTTCCGCTTCTACACGGTGAGCACCGTCAGGCACGCCTGCATGGACCACCTGCGCCAGACCATGAACCGCGAGAAGCACGAGCGCGGCTCGATGGACGAGCGCATAGAGGAGGACGACGAGCGCGGACCGCTGGACGCCGCCCTGGGCCGGGTGGCCGAGATGGAGGCCGTGCAGGGCCAGGAGCGCCTGGAGGCCGACTGGATCCTCCACGCCGCGCTGGATCGCATCGACAACGACAGCTACCGCGAGGTGCTGGGCCTCACCCTGGACGGCATGCCCGACACCGAGATCGCCGCACAGCTCGCCATCGAGATCAACAACGTCCAGGCCCGCCGTTCGCGCGGGCTCAAGGCACTACAAGAGAAGCTAAGGGAGGTGCTGGGCGATGACCTCGTCTGAGGCGGTCCTCAGCCAGTACATCGACGACTGGAACGCCGGCCGCCGGCCGCGTGTCGAGGACTATCTGGCGCGCGTGGACGCCGACGAGCGCGACGAGCTCGCCGAGCAGATCGCGACCTACGTGAGCTGGGCTCCGACCCCGGACTACTCGCCCGAGGTCTTGCACGAGATCCGCTCCGAGCCGGCGCTCGCGCAGCTGCGCGATGCGACGGGCCGACAGGGCGGCCTGTGGTCGGTGGTGCTGCCGCGCCTGCGGGCGCGCGCCGGCCTCGGCCTGACCGAGCTCGGGCAGCGGGTGCACGGCGCCCTCGGGCTGAGCAGCGGTGAGGAGAAGACGGCGCGCTACCTCGAGGACATGGAGCGCGACCGACTCGACCCACGCGGGGTCTCCCAGCGTGTGCTCGACGCCCTGGGCGCCGTGCTGGGCACCAGCGGGCGCGACCTCGCCGGGGCCGGTGACCTGGGCGCGGGCGGGCGACCGGCGATGGCGCTGTACCGCGAGGGGCCGATGGACCTCGAGGCCCTCCACGAGCTCGCCGGCGCCGCCCACGAGCCCGACCCCGGCGACTACGACGAGATCGACGAGCTCTTCCGCGGCGGTCGCTAGGGCCGCGGCGTGAGGCACGCGGCGACCCGCCCCGGCAGCGGCGCCTCGCCGCGTCCAAGGGTGTCGTCGAGGTCGGCCAATCCCAGGTGGTTGCGCACCTCGTGGTGCAGTCCTTCGTCGATCTCTTGCTTGAGGCGTTCGACGGGCTCCCTGGCGGTCAGCAGATCCCAGGTGGAGAGCCGGTAGAGCGCCGCGGATGCGCTGAGGCCGAACTCGCAGCTCAGGCGTACGATGCGTTCCAGGCCGTGCGAGCGATCGCGCGCGACGAACGCCTGCAGGGCGGGGCGCGGGGCGAGGAACTCCGCGGCGAAGAAGTTGGCCTCGGCCTCGCGCGGGTCGGTGAGGTTGCGCAGATCGGCGAGCTGGTCCAGCTCGCGGCCCTCGTGCAGATGGTGGTGTCCCAGCTCGTGGGCCAGCGTGAAGCGCTGGCGCACGGGGGCTTGCTCGATGTTGACGAACACCACCGGGCCCAGCGCGTGGGGCACGTACGCGCCGGCACAGCCCTCGTCCATGGCGATCACCACGACCTCGAGGCCCACAACGTCGCGCACGGTCAGGAACAGGTCGGCGATCGGGCCGCGCTCGCCCAGGCCGAGCTCGCCGCGCAGCTCGCGCGCGCGCTTCATCACCGAGTAGCGCCACCAGGGGTTTCTCATGGGCCGGCAGGAGCGCTCGGGCATCGGACGGACACGTGCCGCGCAGCTTGTCGCCCCGGCGTGGGAAATGGAAGCGCGGGGAGGCGGGGCTCTCAGCGCCAGTCGCCGCCGATGGAGCGCACGGCGGCGAGCTTCCTCGAGGGCGGGATGTCGCCGCCCTCGGCGTAGCGCTCGAACC
>JAHWJM010000468.1 GCA_019348435.1 Actinomycetota bacterium | reverse complement strand
GAGCGCGTTACGCGACGGCGGCGTGTCGAGCACGAGCACGTCGAAGCCGCCGTCGCGGTGCAGGTCGTAGACCCGGGCGACCGCGGTGAACTCCTGCGAGCCCGCCACCGCGCCGCTGAGCTCCTGATAGATCCGGTTGGAGAGGATCTCGTCGCGGGCGCTCGGACTGGGGGCGAGGCGCTCGATCAGCGCGTCGAACGTCGCCTTGGGGTCGAGCATCATCGCCCACAGCTCGCCGCGCATCTCGATCCCGTGCGCCTCGAGCACGCCGGCGTCGACGAGGCGCGGCTCGTTGCCGAGCTCCTCGAGCCCCAGCGAGTCGGCCAGCCGCCGGGCCGGATCGATCGTCACGACGGCGACGCGCTTGCCGGACGCCGCCAGCCCGAGCGCGAGCGCCGCCGAGGCCGTCGTCTTACCGACACCGCCGGCGCCGGCGACGATGCAGATCCGCTTGCCGTCGAGGCGTTCGCCGATGGCGCTCATACGCTCACAGCTGCGCTGCCAGCTCGTCGGCGAGCCGCTCGATGTCCGTCCCGCCGGAATGCAGCGGCAGGCGCGCGGGCGCTTGGCCGGTGAGCTTGCGCAGCCGCGCGAGCTGGGCACGCTGGCGCAGCGCGCGGCGATGCCCGCGCAGTGCGCGCGCCACGGCGGGGTGGTCGGCGTGCGGCTCGAGCAGCTTCGCCTCGGCGGGGCTGAAGCGGTCGGGATCGAGCGCGTTGGCGACGACCCGCTCCAGCGGCAGGCCCATGCGCTCGCGCAGCGAGGCGCGCAGGGCGTCCCAGTCCGGCACCCGCACCAGCTGTTCGGCGTCGCCCGCGTCGAGCAGATCGTGCGGGTCTGTGCGCTGTCCATCTCCTCAGAACGCGACGGCGACGTCCACACGCTCGGCCTCACGGGCGAGGTCGATCTGGCCAACGCCGCCGAAGTCGAGCACGAACTGCGGCGCATCGAGGCGACGGACGCCGCCGTGATCCTCGTCGACCTCGCGGGCGTCTCGTTCATCGACTCGACCGGCATCAAGGTCCTCGTCGCGGCCGCCGCCCGATCGCGCGGCGACGGCCGCCTCGTGCTCATGCGGCCCACCCCCGCGGTGCTGCGCGTGTTGCGCATCGCGGGGGTGGCGAACCTGCTGCCGCTGGTTGGCTGACGCTCTGCGTTACGTCGCGGCGCGGTTGCCCGCGACCATCCGGTAGATCCCGAGGAGCAACAGCGCGCCGAGGATCGCGATGATCCAGGTGCCGAGGTCGAAGAACGAGCCGAGCTCGCCGATGTTCAGGGCGCTCGCGATGAGGCCGCCGACGATGGCGCCGACGATGCCGATGAGCATCGTCACGATGATTCCGCCGGGGTCGTCGCCGGGCATGATGGCCTTCGCGATCGCTCCGGCCAGCAGCCCGAGCACGATCCACCCAAGTATTCCCATGGTCTCCTCCGTGTTTGGCAGGGCGCCCGGACGATTGGCAGGGCGCCCGGGCGATTGCCCGGTGACTCGGCGCTACCCCCGGGTCGTCGCTTTCAGCCTTCGCGTCGCAGGGGTGGACGAAGGCCTTCGCCCGGCGAGGCTCGTTCCCCACGCCGCGCGACATCTGGCGCCACCGTCATCACGCCACGGCGGCGAAGGTCGAGCCGCGAATCGAGGCCCGACAGCAGAAAGACCCCGCCGGCCTTCCGAGTGGGCGATACTGGGCTCGAACCAGTGACCTCCGCCTTGTCGAGGCGGCGCTCTCCCAGCTGAGCTAATCGCCCTGGGAGCGGCGAGGATATCAACGCCCGCGCGGCGTCATGCGGCCGCCGGTACCCTCGTCGGCGCTCATGCGGATCACGCTCGCACAGGCGGCAAGCCAGCTCGGCGACCTCGAGGCGAACCTCGCGCGCGCGCAGGAGATCGTCACCCAGGCCGGCCGCGAGCGCAGCGACCTCGTCGTCTTCCCCGAGCTGTTCCTGTCGGGCTATGCGCTGAGCAAGGTCGACGAGGACGTCTCGATGCCGGCCGACGACCCCCGACTGACGGGGCTCAGCGCGCTCGTCCCGACGACCGACGTGCTCGTCGGCCTCTACGAGGACGGCCACGGGGTGCACAACTACAACGCGGCGGCGTACCTCAGCAGCGGCGGCCTGGTCCACACCCACCGCAAGCTCTACCTGCCGACCTACGACGTCTTCGAGGAGCGCAAGCACTTCTCGCCGGGCCAGACGATGCGCGCATTCGACACCCGCCACGGCCGGATGGCGACGCTCATCTGCAACGACGCGTGGCAGCCGCACCTCGGCTTCCTGGCGG
>JAHWJM010000467.1 GCA_019348435.1 Actinomycetota bacterium | reverse complement strand
CCGCGTACGCACATGAAGAACCACGACGGAGGCACCAGCAAATGGCGATGACAGCGGCGGTCAAGGACGAGCTGTCCCGGCTGACGGTGACCCGGCCGTGCTGCCGCAAGGCGGAGATGTCCGCGCTGCTGCGCTTCGCCGGGCACTTCGCCGTCGACCTGGTGCAGGCCAGCCTGCAGGTCGCGCTGCTCGTCGTACGACCGCGCCTGCGGCTGCGGCAGGCCGGCCACCTCCGCCGCTTCTGCGAGGTCCGCGGCATCGCCCAGCACCGCGAGCGCCTGGGCCAGCGCCAGGGCGCGCGGCCCCAGAGGCGCCACCCGCCGCAGCACCAGGCGCGCCACCCGCTCGGGCGCCAGCTCGCCCACGCGGCGCGCTCCCTCCGCCGTGGCGTCCACCCGCTCGGCCAGCGCCGCCCCGACGAGCTCGCGAACCAGCAGCGGATTGCCACCGGTGCCGGCATGCACCGCTGCCGTGAAGCTCGGGTCGGGCACCACTCCGAGCCGCGCCCGCACGAGCTCTGCGACCGCTTCGGCGCTCAACGCCTCCAAGGTCAGGACGGTCGCCGCGGGATCGGTGGCCAGGTCGTCGAGCATCGCCTCCTGCATCGCGGCATCCCGCGTGCGCACGGTCACGATCAACAAGACGCCAAGCCCGTCGAGCCGGTGTGCGAGATAGGCGAGGAAGCGCAGTGAAGGCGGGTCGCACCACTGGGCGTCATCGACCACCATGACGACGGTCTCCTCGGCTGCGGCGTTCGCGACCAGCCAGAACAGCCCGTGCAACGTGCCGTGCGAGGGATCGACCGACTCGAGCCCGAGGCGGTCGAGGTCGAACAGCGGCCGCGCCAGCGCTGCGGCGCCGCCCAGCAGGCCGGCGGCCCCCCCGCCCGCCAGCAGCGGCTCGAAGAGCTGGCGCACGATGCCGTAGGAGAAGTCGCGCTCGAACTCGCCGCCGCGAGCCGACAGCACGCGCGCCCCGGCGCCCCGGGCCTGATCGGCCGCCTCACGCACCAACCGCGTCTTGCCGATGCCCGGGCGCCCCTCGACCACGGCCAGGTTCCCGCCGCCCTCGCGCGACACCCGCAGCAGCTCCGCCAGCGCGGCCAGCTGCGGCTCGCGTTCCACCAGCCCGGCCGGCGCGCGGGGGCCCAGAAGATCAGTCAGTTCCTTGGGGGGTGTCCCCATCGCCAAGCGCGCCTCTGAGGGCGAGCATAAGCGCACCGCTGGTTGAAGGGCAACCGGATCCAACCCAAGGAGGCGTCCCATGCAGACGGTGACCTACGACGTGCGCAGGCTGGAGGACCCCGGCAAGTACGACCGGCTGGTCGAGCTGGAGTCGCCGGCCATCTGGTGGAAGCTCGACGGCCCGTTGGGCGGGCTCCACCTCCTCAACGAGGTGCGGGTCCCGTACTTCGAGCGTGTCCTCGGCAGCTTCTACGGCAAGTCGGTCCTTGACGTCGGCTGCGGCGGGGGTATCTTCGCCGAGGCACTGGCCCGCGGCGGCGCCCGCGTGGTGGGCATCGATGCGTCCGAACGCTCGCTGGAGTCCGCGCGCGCCCACGCCGCCGAGCAGGGGCTCGACATCGACTACCGCTACGCACGGGCCGAGGAGTTCGACGACGATGACGCCTTCGACGCGGTCATGGCCGTCGACGTGCTCGAGCACGTGGAGGACGTCGACCGCACGCTCGACGCCTGCGCCCGGGCACTGCGTCCCGGCGGCGTCCTCGGGTTCCTGACGCACAACCAGACCCCCGAGGCGTTCACCGAGCTGATCTGGAAGGGCGAGTACGAGATCGGCTTCATCCCCAAGGGCAACCACGACTTCCACAAGTTCCTCACGCCGGAGGACCTCAACGAGCGCCTGGCCGCGCGCGGCCTGCGCACCCAGGACATCCAGGGGGTCGCCTTCGACCTCGACGCCGGCCGCGTCGTCGCCGTCGGCAGCCGGGCGCCGGCGTCGGCGGACAAATTCGGCGCCGACTTCGACATCCCCCGCGAGCGCCGCCACGGCAGTTACAACGCGCTGCTGGCCGACCCGCGCGTGCGCCGGGCGTTGAACTACGCTGTCGACGCCGCCAGCATCGGCGAGGCGTTGCTCGGTCCGAAAGCGCGGCCGCTCGGCTCCGTCTTTCCAGACGAGCGGGCGTCGGGCTATCTGGAAGAAATTGAGCCGTACGGATATGACCTGGAGCGAGCCAGGGAGTTGCTCGAGGAGGCCGGGGTCGAAGAGGGCACTCCGCTTCGTTTCGAGATTACGCAGTCGGCGCGGCGTGACGTCGCC
>JAHWJM010000466.1 GCA_019348435.1 Actinomycetota bacterium | reverse complement strand
CCGCGCGCGCAATCAGCCACAAGCAGATGAGCACGAACGGGACGTTCAGCGCGAAGATCGCGCGCCATGACAGCGTGTCGACGAGCAGCCCGCCGAGCGGCGGGCCGACGGCGATCGCGGCGCTCGTTCCCGCTGTCCAGGCGCCGATCGCCGCGGCGCGGTCCTCGGGGCCGAAGACCGTCGCGATGATCGCCAGCGAGCTTGGCACGAGCAGCGCGCCGAACGCGCCCTGCAGCGCCCGCGCCGCGATCAGCACCTCGACGGTCGGCGCCAGCGCGCACAGCAGCGAGGCCGCTCCGAAGCCCGCGACGCCGAGCGCGAAGATCCGGCGGCGCCCGTAGAGGTCGCCCAGCGAGCCGCCGGCGAGGATCAGCGAGGCGAGCAGCAGGAGGTAGGCGGCGACGACCCACTGCTGGCCGGCGAGCGAGGCGCCGAGGCTCTCGCGGATCGCCGGCAGGGCGACGTTGACGACCGTCCCGTCGACGAACACGATCGCCGATCCGAGGATGCAGGCGACGAGCGTCAGGCGCTGGGTGCGGGTGCCGTGCATCGCGGGAGCCTAGGCGGTGTCCTAGATGCGGCGTGGCGCTACCGGTACCATCGTCGCTCGTCCGGGGCGACGGGCAGGTCTCGGCCGGATCTTGACAGCGGGAGCTCCCGCGTGCTGACCGACGATCGGCCGCTCTACGACATCCTTGCCTGCTCGGTCACCGTGCTCGCGCTCGGCTGGCTCGTCGTCGCCCTGACGCGCGTCGTGCGGCGCCGGCGTCCCGGACTGGAGCTCGGCCGCGCGCTGGCCGCCGCGGCCGCCCTGCGCCTCGCGCTCGCCGCCGTCGTCGCGGCCGTGCCGGCACTGCGGCCGCTCCGCGGGCTCGACGAGACGACGTTCGTCCACCAGGCGCAGCAGTTCGCCGCCGACCCGTCGTCGCTCGGCGCGATGCCGCAGGCACTCGTCGGCAATCTGCACGTTGCGTACATGGGGGTCCAGCAGCTCGTGCTGCAGCCGGTCTCCGACTATCCGCTGCGCGTCGGGCACATCGCGCTCGCGGTGACGGCGATCGCGGTCGTCGCCGTCGCCGTGAACGAGATCGCCGGCGTTCGCGCCGCGACGATCACCGCTTGGATCCTCGCCTTCGAGCCGACGGGCGTCTTCTTCTCCGGAGTGCTCCACAAGGAGGCGCCGATGCTGCTCGGCGAGGCGCTCGTGATCCTCGGCGCCGTCCGCTTCTACCAGCGCCGCGACGCGACCGCCGTCGCGCTCATGGTGCCGGGGCTGGCGATCGCCGGGTTCACACGGCCGTATGCCGGAGCTGCACTGGCCGTCGCCTGTGCGGCCGTCTGCCTGCACGCCGCGCTGCGCCGCCTGGGATCGGACCGGCGTCGCGCGCCGCGTATCGTCGTCGGCCTCGTGCTCGCGGTCGCTGTGGCGACCGCCGCGGCACCCGCGCCGGCCACGGTGCTGCGGACCGTCCAGCTCTCGCAGAACGCCAACGCGACCGACACGTCGAACCTGAGGCTCGATCCGATCGACTTCTCGTCGGTGGGCAGCACCGCGCGCAACCTCGGCGCTCGCGTGACCGCGGTGCTGCTGCGCCCCTACCCCTGGCAGGTTGGCAGCTCGAGCCAGCGCGCAGGCATCGTCGGGACGGCCACGGCGTGGGCGCTGTTGCTCGTGGCGCTCGCGCTCGTCGCGACCCGCGCGCGCTCGACGCTGACGGCGCTCGCGCCGCTGCTGTACGTCTTCGTCACGCTGACGGCCGTCTACGCGTTGAGCACCGGCAACGCGGGCACGGGCTTCCGCTATCGAACGCACCTGCTCGTCGCGCTAGCCGCCATCGTCGCGGCGGTTGCATCTCTGCCGCGAAAACGCGTTCGGGCGAAGGTGACATGAGACAGATCCGCGGCATCTGGCCGGCCACGCTGGTCGCCGCCGTGTCGATCGTCGCGCTCGCAGGCTGCGGCGGCGATTCCGGCGTCGCGCCCGCCACGAACCCAAAGGCGGCCACCCCGAGCGCGAGCGCGCAACGGCAGCTCGACGATCCACGTTCCCCGGCGTCGACCGTGATGCGATTCTGGGACTCGATCCGCCACGGCGCGCTGCCGCTGTCGCTGTCGCTCTACGAGCCGCGGGTCGTTTCGGCCGCCGGCATCGCGACGTTCGCGGGGATGCTGCAAGATCAGCGTGCCGCGTCCGTCGACACCCGCCTGAACGTGCTGGGCGTCGAGGACGTCGCCGGCGGCCGGCTCGTCGCTGCCGAGACGGTTCCTAAGGTCGGGTCCAAGACACG